>JBBRUE010000243.1:0-8717 GCA_038248085.1 Myxococcales bacterium
CCAGCTTGATCGCCAGCAGGTAGAGCCCGATGAGCTGCGTGGTAAAGGCCTTGGTCGACGCGACGCCGATCTCCGGGCCCGCGTTGGTGAGCACCGTGAAGTCGGCCTCGCGGGTCATCGCCGAGCCCACCACGTTGCACAGGGTCATGGTGATCGCGCCGCGGGCCTTCGCCTCGCGCATCGCCGCCAGGGTGTCGAGCGTCTCGCCCGACTGGCTGATCGCCACCGCGAGCTGCGACTTCGTGACGATGGGGTCGCGGTAGCGGAACTCGCTGGCCAGCTCGACCTCCACCGGGATGCGCGCGAGCGACTCGATCATCCACTTGCCGGCGAGGCCGGAGTGCCACGACGTGCCGCACGCGAGGATCCACACCCGGTCCATCGACTTGATCTGCGCCTCGCTGAAGGGCCAGCCGTCGAGGTGCACGTCGCCCTCGGAGCGCAGCACCCGCCCACGCAGCGTGTCGGCCACGGCGCGCGACTGCTCGCAGATCTCCTTGTGCATGAAGTGCTTGTGGCCCCCCTTCTCGGCCATGCCGGGCGTCCAGTCGACGCGGGTCACCTTGCGAACGATGGTCGCGCCGGAGCGGTCGGTCAGCGTGATGCCGTCCTTCTTCACCACCGCCAGGTCGCCGTCTTCCATGAACACCACGTCGCGGGTGTGCTCGAGCAGCGCCGGCACGTCGGAGGCGACAAAGTTCTCGCCCTGCGAATACCCCAGCACCATCGGCTGCGACTCGCGGGTGCACACGATGCACGACGGTTCAGACTGGCTGATCGCCACCAGGGCGTAGGTGCCCTTGATCTGCGCCACCGCCGCGCGCACCGACTCGACCAACGACTTCCCGCCCTGCTGCGCTTCGCGGATCAGGTGGGCGAAGACCTCGGAGTCGGTCTCCGAGCCGAAGACGTGCCCCTTCGCCTTCAGCGACGCCTTGAGCGAGAGGTAGTTCTCGATGATGCCGTTGTGCACCACCGACACGCCCTCGAAGGTGTGCGGGTGAGCGTTCTCGTCGCTCGGCCGCCCGTGCGTCGCCCAGCGCGTGTGACCGATGCCCACCGTGCCCCTGGGCCTCTCGGCGGCGACCTTGCCCTCGAGGTTGCGCAGCTTGCCCGTGGCGCGCACCACGGTGAGCGAGCCGCCGTCGAGCACCGCCACGCCCGCGGAGTCATACCCGCGGTACTCGAGGCGCTTGAGCCCGGCGACGAGAATGGGACCAGCCTGCTGATCACCGACGTAGCCAACGATTCCGCACATGGGTTCGGCTCCTTCTCGAAGAATCAGTCCTGCTTGAGGCCCGCGAGCACCTTGCGCCGGCGCTCGGCCCAACCTTCTTTGATCGTCTGCGGGGTGCGCGAGATCGACAGCGCGCCGGCCGGCACATCATGGGTGATGGTCGAACCGGCGCCGATGAAGGCCCCGTCCCCCACGGTCACCGGCGCGACGAGCTGCGTGTCGGAGCCGATGAAGACCCCGCTCCCCAGCACGGTCTGGTGCTTGTTCACCCCGTCGTAGTTGCAGGTGATGGTGCCAGCGCCGATGTTGCAGCCCGGCCCGATGTCCGCGTCGCCGAGGTACGCGAGGTGGCCGGCCTTGGTGCCCTTGCGCAGCCGGGCCTTCTTGGTCTCGACGAAGTTGCCGACGTGCACGCCCTCTTCGAGCACCGTGCCCGGGCGCAGCCGCGCGAAGGGGCCGACGTGGCACTTCGGGCCGACGATCGCCTCCTCGAGCACCGAGTAGGGCTTCACCTCAGCGCCGTCGCCTAGCGTGGTGTGCATCAGCACCACGCCCTGGCCGATGATCGCGTTCGCGCCGATCTCACACTCGCCGTGGATCGACACGTTGGGGGCGATGGTGGTCTCGGGGCCGATCTCCACCCCGGCGTCGATGAAGGTCGAGGCCGGGTGGGTGAGCGTCACGCCCGCGCGCATGTGGCGCAGGTTGATGCGGGCGCGGATCACCTCGGCCCGATCGGCCAGCTCGGCGCGGTCGTTCACGCCGGCCGTCTCTTCGGCCGGGGCCTCGATCACCGCGACCTCCCCCAGCTGGGCGGCCTGGGCGACGATGTCGGTGAGGTACAGCTCGCCCTGCGCGTTGGCCGGAGTGAGCTTCTCGAGCGCGCCCCAGAGGAACTTCGCGTCGGCGATGTAGATGCCGGCGTTGACCTCGTTGATCAGGCGCTGCTCGGCCGTCGCGTCCTTGTGTTCGACGATGCCTTCGACCCGGTGGTGCGCGCCTCGCAAGATGCGCCCGTAGCCCGTGGGGTCCTCGAGCCGGCAGCTGATCATCGCCAGCGGCCCCTTCGCCGGGTGGTAGGCCGCGACGAGCTTCTTCAGCGTCTCGACGGTCAACAACGGCACGTCGCCGTAGAGAATGAGCACCGCTCCCGAGAACCCGGTGAGGGCGCCCCGGGCGGCGGCGACCGCATCACCGGTGCCCCGCTGCTGCGCCTGCACGGCGAACTGGAGCGGCTGACCCGGAAAACCCGCGGTCAGCGCCGTCTTCACCTCGTCCGCCTGGTGACCGACGACGGCGACGACCTGCTGGGCTCCGAGCTCATAGGCGCTGGTGATCGGGTACCAGGCGAGCGGACGACCGAGGATCGGGTGGAGCACCTTGGCGCGATCCGACTTCATGCGCGTGCCCTTTCCCGCACACAGCACGACAGCAGCGAGCGATGGAGTCATGCCTCGCCCTTTGGCAAGGGCGCTGCCCGCGGTCAATGAGCGCTGAGGCGCCGCGCTTTCGCGTCGACCGACTTCAACTCGACCTGCACCCGCAGCTCACCCGACCGGGGCGAGACGGCGATGCGAAAGTTGGGCTTGAGGAACGTCGACATGCCCAGGAACTCGCCACCACCGGTGATCGCCAGCTCGTCCGGGTTCGGGGTGAGGCTGCTCTGGCTGTCGTGGTGGATCTGCATGACGCACCCAGTCAGCACGGTCCATGCCACTAACGCACCTCATTGAATTCAAGCACTTGGACAGCAAGAGCAGAAGCGACCGCGGCAATTGTGCCATGGATGTGTCGAAACGTGTGCACCGCCTGCCACAGGGCTAAACGCTGGCCCATGCGCTCCCTGCGGCTGGTGCTGTGCGTGCTGTCGTTGTCCGCGTGGGCGGCCCGTCCCTGGTCGGGAGGTGCCGTCGCGGCGGCGCACCCGCAGGGCAGCGCCGCGGGCCGCGAAATGCTCGAGGCCGGAGGGAACGCGGTCGACGCGGCGGTGGCCACCGCGTTCACCATGGCCGTCGTCGGGCCGTACCACTCGGGGCTCGGGGGCGGCGGCTTCGCCATCGTTCACCTCGCCAAGGACGGCGTCGATCTCGCGTTCGATTTCCGCGAGCTCGCGCCCGGCCGGGCCACGCGCGACATGTACCTGGTTGACGGGAAGCTGGTGCCCGAGAAGGCCACTGACGGAGCGCTGTCGATCGCGGTCCCGGGCGCGGCCAAGGGCTACCTCGAGCTCCACGCGAAGTACGGGAAGCTGCCACGCGCGAAGGTGTTGGCGCCGGCGATCCGCGCAGCGACCCAGGGCTTCGTCGTCACCCCCAAGTACCGCGACCTCGCGACGAAGCGCGCCGAGTGCCTGAAGACCGACCCCGAGGCCTCGCGCATCTTCCTGCGCGCGGGTGCACCGCCCGCCCTCGGCACCAGGCTCACCCAGCCCGATCTCGCCAGGACGCTGACCCTGCTCGCGAAGCAGGGCGACGCGCCGTTCTACGCAGGCGCCATCGGCAAGGCGATCGTCGCCACCGTCCAGGCCGGCGGAGGCGTGCTCACCGCCGACGATCTCCAGCGCTACCACACCACCTGGCGCGCGCCGCTCGAGGGGTCGTACCGCGGGTACCGCCTCGTCACCATGCCTCCGCCGAGCGCTGGCGGCGTGGCGATGCTCGAGACCTTCGGGATCATCGAGGCGCGCGGCGTGAAGGGCCCGGCCTCGCGCGAGGTCGAGGCGGTGCACACCTTCATCGAGGCGCTCCGCATGGCCTATGCCGATCGCGGACGGCTGATGGGCGACCCCGCGTTCGTCGACGTGCCAGTCGCCCGCCTGCTCAGCGCGGAGTCCCTCACTTCGCTGAGCGCGAAGATCGACGCGAAGCAGGCGACCTGCTCGGTGCCGCTGCTCCCGAAGGACCTCGCGCCCGCCGACCCGCAGAAGAAGAACACCACGCACATCTCGGTGATCGATCGCGACGGGAACGCGGTCGCCTTCACCACCACCATCAACTACTACTTCGGCAGCTGCGTCGTGGCGAAGGGCACCGGGGTCCTGCTCAACGACGAGATGGACGACTTCGCCGCCCAGCCCGGCGTACCCAACACCTTCGGGCTGGTGATGGGCGAGGCGAACGCCGTCGCGCCCGGGAAGATCCCCGTCTCCTCGATGACGCCGACCCTGGTCTTCATGAAGGGCCGGCCCCGGGAGGTGCTGCTCGCGGTCGGCTCCCCGGGCGGCTCGACCATTCCCACCACGGTGATGCAGGTGATCAGCAACGTGATCGACGGGGAGTTCGACGTGGTGCGCGCCGTAGGCCGCGGCCGCATTCACCACCAGTGGCTGCCCGACGAAGTGTGGGTGGACCCCGACGGGCTCGACCCGGCGACCCAGCGCGCGCTCGAGGCGATGGGGCACACCTTCGTCCGGCTCCCGGGCTGGGGCGATGCCGAGGCGGTGCTGGTCGACCCCGCCACCGGGCTGCGCACCGCGGCCTCGGATCCGCGCAACGAAGGCCAGCCGGCGGGCCAGGAGTGAGCTGTGGTTCAATCGAGGGGCCGTGAGCCCGCCCCTCTTCGATCCGCGCATCCACCCCGCCACGCTCAGTGACCAGGACCTGGAGACGCTGCAGATCTTCGGCGTGCAGACGGTGATCGCCGTCGCCGATGCCACCGCGCACCCCGCGACGCCCGACGGACTCTTCGCGCACTTCGACGAGCTGGTCGGCGTGCAGCTGCCGCGCCTCGAGCGCTCGGGTCTGCGGGCCTACACCTCGCTCGGCGTCCACCCGGCGGCGCTCCCCCGGCGGGGGCTCGCCCAGGTGCTCGACGCGATTCCTGGCTACTTCCGCGGCGGCAAGGTCGTGGCCCTGGGACAGCTGGGGCTCCTCAAGGGCGACGCGCCCGAGGTGGAGTCGCTGCTCGAGCAACTGGCCCTCGCGCACCGATACCAGAAAGCGGCGATCGTCTCGGCCCCGGGGGTCGACAAAGAGCGCGTGACGCGGCGGCTCCTCACGGCGCTCCGGGGCGTCGAGCCGGGGCCAGCCCGCATCCTCGTCGATGGCGCGGTCGGCCGGACGGTGAAGGTGATCCGCGAGCTGGGCTTCTACGCGGGCCTGACGCTCCACCCCGACCACCTCACTGTCGAGCGCGCGGTCACCCTGGTGCGCTCGCTGGGGCCCGAGCGGCTGGTGCTCGACTCCGCGGCGGGTGACGGGGCCAGCGACATCCTCTCGCTGGGGCGGGCAGCGCATCGGCTCGAGAAGGCGGGGCTGTCGGCCCGCGTGATTCGGCGCGTCACGCGAGACAACGCGAGCACGCTCTTCGGGGTCTGAAGGCTGTAGAGTCGAAGGCGCTTTGGCCGCAGACAACCCCGACCACACCGTCGTCTCTCACGTGACGCCGGGAGAACTCCTCGACCAGCGCTGGCGCATCGAGACCCGCATCGGCCAGGGCGCGATGGGCAGCGTGTTCCGCGGCCGCGACGTGCAGGCCAACAAGGTGGTGGCGATCAAGATCCTCGTCCCGGAGCATTGCCGCAAGCCGAAGGTCGTCGCCCGCTTCGAGCGCGAGGCCGAGAAGATGACCGGGCTGCGCCACGCCAACATCGTCGCCTTCCACGGCCACGGCCGCCGCGGTGCCCTGCCCTTCATCGTGATGGAGTTCCTCGAGGGCCTCACGCTGTCCGACGTGCTCGAGACCCACGGGGGGAAGATCGGGCTCCCCGAGACGGTGGCGATCGTGAAGCAGATCGCTGCGGGGCTCGCGTTCCTCCACCACAACGGGCTCGTGCACCGCGACATCAAACCGCAGAACGTCTTCTTCGGCGTCGGCGGCCGCATCACCATTCTCGACCTCGGCGTGGTGCGCGATCAGCACAACCCCGGCCTCACCCGGCCCGGCGCGATGGTCGGCACGCCGTATTACATGTCGCCCGAGCAGATCCTCGGGGTGGAAGACATCGACAAGCGCACCGACGTCTACGCGCTCGCCGCCCTCACCTTCGAGCTCCTCACGGGCCGGCCGCCCTACCTCGGCAACAACAACTTCGAGGTGCTCTACGGGCACAAGAACACGCCGCCCCCCGAGGCCACCTCGCTGGTGAAGAGCGTGCCGAAGAACGTCTCGCAGGTGTTGGTGCGCGGGCTCTCGAAGCGGCGCGACGATCGGCCCGACACGGTGACGGAGTTCGTCGCCGATCTCGAGGGCGCCGCCGGTTCGAAGAAGGTCGACCTGGCGAAGGCCTTCAACGTCTCGCCGCCCGAGCAGAAACAGATCACCGCGCAGAAGACGCGCCTGGTGCCGAAGATCGTCCCCCGGCCGGAGCCGGCGCCGAAGCCGCCGCCCCCAACACCGGAAGACAGCGTCGACTCCGTGCCTGACGCGGAGAACAGCGACGTGTTGTCCGTGCCGGGTGTGCACCTCTCGGAGACAGGCAGCTCAGGCGAGCAGAAGACCGTCATTCACCACCTCGAGAAAGACGAGCGCACCTTCATCGGCCCCTCACCCGGCGAGACGGACGAGAAGACCCGGGCGATCGCGGTCAACATATCGCCGACCCAGGGCCAGCTCCGCGTGGTGGTGACCGCGAAAGGCCAGGCGGTCACGGCCACGCTGGTGGTCGACGGAACGAAGAGCGGCACCACGCCCAGCACGCTGACGCTGTCGGCCGGCCCTCATCAGGTGCGCATCGCGCTCGCGGGCTACCGGACGATCGAACGCTGGGCGACGGTGGTGCCCGGCACCTCGACGAACCTCCGGGTGTTCCTCGAGAAGGCCTGAGAAGTCGTCAGGGCAGCTCGCCGAACCCAGCGTCCAGCGTCATCGCCGCGAAGGTGCCAGTCAGCGTGCGACCGAAGCCGACGTCGCCGCCTTCCTGCTCGAAGAGCATCGAGAAGTTGCCCTTGGTGACCTCGCCGATCGTCCCGCCCTGCGTGATGAACAGGTCGCCCTTCTTGATGCGGGGCAGGTTGCGCACCGGCTCGCCACCAGGTGCGTGCGTCACCGCGCAGCGCTCGACGCCGGTGGGGGCAGCCCCCCGGAGCGCGATGCGGGCGCCGGGCTTCAGGTCGAGCGAGGCCACCCCGCCGTCGGCCGACACGCCGTCGGTGGCCATCGACACCGACACACGGACCACCACGTCGAGGAAGACGCCGCGGTTGCGCAGGTAGGTGATCTGCATCGCCTCGGGGTTCTGCTGCACCACTACCGTGGACAGGTCGAGCGGGAAGACCTCGCTGAGCGAGCCGCCGAGGCTGTTGTCCAGACCGCACGACGAGAGGACCAACGCGACGACCACGAGGGCGAAACGACCCCTCATCGCTCCACCGCGATCTTCAGCGAGCCGACGTTGGGCACCGGCAGCCCGGTGGTGGGATCGACCGCGGGCGGCGTGCGGTAGACCACCACGCGCTTGCCCGTCGCGAAGAACCCGACTTTGGGGTGGTAGCCGCCGGCCGGGTCGACCACCGTTTCCCGCCAGGTCCCCGAGATGCGCTGGGTGACGCGCAGCTCGTCTTCCGTCGTCGTGCACCCCGTCTCGGTCACCGCGCTCCGGGGGCTGCAGACGTAGAAGGCGATCGCCGGCTCGTGGTTCACCGGGTCCATCGCCAGCGACGGGTACCAGCCCCCGCTCCCCGAGCCGAACACCGGGTCGACCGCGCTCCAGTTCGTGCCGTTGAGGGAGTTGATGTAGCTGAGCTGGTTGGTCGCCCGATCGACGACCGCGATGCCGTAGCCCTCGGTGGCGTCCCACGCCAGGGCCGCACCGGTCTGGGTGTTGCTGATGTTGAGCAGCGAGCCGCCGGGCGGGTTCCAGGTGCCGTTCGCGTTGCGCTTCTGGAAGATCACGTTGATCCCGTTGCTGTCGGCGGTGCCGAACATCTGGTCGTGAATGAACGCCGGCTGGTCGTTCGCGCCCATCACCATCTGGACGTGGCCTCCGTACGCGTCTTTGTTGTTGCCGCCCTGCGCGGCGCACACGCCGGTCGCCGGGGGCACGGTGCCTTCCCACACCTCGACGTCCGAGCCCGCCCAGTCCTGCATGGGGAACTGCCCGTCGTGGCCGTCGCGGTACGCGTAGTAGAGCTTGCCCGTCGAGTCGAAGGCGAGCGCCGGCCACAGGCCCACCAGCAGCCCGCGATCGCTGACCCGGTTGCCGCAGGTGACCTGGTCACCGGTAGTGGCGATCACCCGCTCGGTCCACGTGGTGCCACCGCTGCGGGTGTTGATCACCGCGTCGCTCTGGAACCAGAAGATCGACATGCCCACCACGAAGCCCGACGCGCCGCCGAGGTACGAGATCACCGGCTCGCCGCTCGCGGGGTCGAAGGCCAGCGCAATGCCCACCTTGCGCTGCACGAAGCGCACGGTCTGCGGCGGGGTGACGATCGCGCCCTGCTTCCACTCGACGTACTTGATGTCGAAGTCGGGCTGGCCCATCACCGTCTCGGTGCCGCGCGGCGTGAAGTAGGCCACGCCTACGCGCTCGAGCACCGGG
>JBBRUE010000244.1:0-8716 GCA_038248085.1 Myxococcales bacterium
AGCCGCGCCCGCACGAAGAGCCGCTCGGCGAGCGGGAGCGGCTGGAACACCGTCAGGGCCGGGTGGGTGATCACGAGTGGAACTTCTTGCCGGCCTTGACGTACTCGGCGAGCAGCGGCGCGGGGGTGAAGCGCTTGCCGAGGCGCTCCTGGTAGTGCTCGGTGCGCTGGAGGATCTTCCCCAGGCCCTGGGCGTCGGCGTAGCGGAACGGCCCCCCGAGGAACGGCGGGAACCCGAGGCCGAAGATGGCGCCGATGTCCCCGTCGCGCGGGCTGCGGAGGATGCCCTCGCCCAGGCAGCGGATCGCCTCGTTCACCATCTGCAGCGCACAGCGCTCGGCCATCTCGGACCGGTCGAAGCGCTTGCGGTCCTTGCCCTGTGGCGTGAAGGCGTAGACCGACGGGTCGACCTCGGTCTTCTTGCCGTGCTCGTAGAGGTAGAAGCCCTTCTGCGACTTGCGGCCCAGGCGCCCGTCCTTGATCAGCGCGTCGGCGGTGTCGGGGGTGGCGAGGCGATCGCCGAAGGCCGCGTGCATGATCTTCGCGACCTTCGCCCCGACGTCGATGCCCACTTCGTCGAGCAGCGTGATGGGGCCGACCGGGAAGCCGAAGTCGACCAGCGAGCGGTCGAGCTCCGCGATGTCGGCGCCCTCGGCGAGCAGGAAGGTCGCCTCGTTCATGTACGGCGCGAGGATGCGCGAGGTGTAGAAGCCGACGCCGTCGTTGACCACGATCACCGTCTTGCCCTGCTTCTTCCCCACTTCCACGCAGGCCGCGGTCACCCAGTCGGCGGTGCCCTGGTGGGTGATGATCTCCAGCAGCGGCATCTTGTTGACCGGCGAGAAGTAGTGCATCCCGATCACCGTCTCGGGGTGCTTGCTGGCCTTCGCGATGTCGGTGATGGGGATCGACGAGGTGTTCGAGGCGAAGATCGTCTCCGGCCCGCACACGCTCTCGATGTCCTTCACCATCTGGTGCTTGAGCTTGAGGTCTTCGAAGACCGCCTCGATCACCAGGTCGACGTGCTTGAAGCCCGAGTAGTCGGTGGTCGCGGTGACCAGGGCGATCTTGTTCTCGGCCTCGCGCCAGGTCAGCGAGCGCTTCTTGACCCGCTCGTCGTACAGCCCGCGCACGTGGGCCAGCGCGCGGCCGACACCGGCGTCGTCCTTGTCCTTGATGCGCACCGGCACGCCCTGCAGCGCCGAGCTGACGTAGGCGATGCCCGCGCCCATCAGGCCGCCGCCGAGCAGCCCGATCTTCTTCACCTCGCGGGGCTTGAGCTTCGGGTCGGCGACGCCGTTGTCCTTCTTCATCGCGGTGGTGGCGAAGAAGATCTCCACCAGGCGCTTGCTGACGTCGGTCATCACCAGCTCGCCGAACACCGCGGCCTCTGCCTCGAGCCCGGCCTTCATGCCCTTCTCCAGGCCGACCCGCACCACCTCGAGGGCCTTCTCGGGCGCCGGGTACTTGCCACGGGTCTTCTTGAGCAGCTGCTTGCGCGCCTGGTCGAAGAGCACCTTGCGGCCGAGCGGGTTCTCCTCGAGCGCGAACTCCGCCCAGGTTTCCTTGTTGGTGAGGCCCTTGACGATCTCGTTGAACGACTTGCTCCGGGCGATCGACGGGGCGAGCCCGCGCTTGCGCTCGATCTTCAGGGTGCCGGCGGCGAGCTCCTTCGCGCGGGCCAGGGCGATGCTCTTGAGGATCGGCGCGGGCACCACCTCGTCGAGGATGCCGAGCTTGAGGGCCTTCTTCGCCTTGAGCGTCTTCCCGGTGAGGATCAGGTCGAGCGCGGCCTGGGCGCCGATGAGCGCAGGGAGCCGCTGCGTGCCGCCCGCCCCGGGGATGAGGCCGAGCTGCGTCTCGGGCAACCCCAGCGACGTCTTCGGGCTGTCGGTGGCGATGCGGTAGTCACAGGCCAGCGCCCACTCGAGCCCGCCGCCGAGGCACGCGCCGTGGATGGCGGCGATCACCGGCTTCTCGAAGGCGTCGAGGCGATCGAAGCCCGCCTGGCCCTGGCGCGAGAGCGCGCTGGCGTCGCCGGCGGTGCGAATGGTCTGCAGAAAGTCGATCTTCGCCCCGGCGATGAAGGTGTCCTTCTTGCCGGAGATGAAGACGATCGCCTTCGCGCTGGCGTCGGCCGCGGCGCGCGTCATCAGGGTCTCGAACTCCTGGCTGATCTGCGGCGCGATGGTGTTGACCGGCTCGCCTTCCATGTCGAAGGTGATGACGGCGACCGTGTCTTCCACGACGTACGAGAAGTTCTTGCTCATCACTCACGCTCCAGGACGACGGCCGCGCCCTGCCCACCCTGGGCACAGACGGTGACGAGGGCCTTCGAGAGGTTCCGGCGCTTCAGCTCGCGCAGCGACTGGTGGAGGATTCGTGCGCCCGTCGCAGCGAACGGGTGACCGAGCGCGATCGAGCCGCCGTTGACGTTGAGCTTGCTGCGATCGACCTCGCCGAGCGCGGCCTTGCGACCGAGCTTCTCGGCGAACAGCTTCGACTCGAAGGCCTGGATGTTCGAGGCCACTTGCACGGCGAAGGCCTCGTGCATGTCGATGAGGTCCATGTCCTTGAGCGTCAGGCCGGCACGATCGAGCGCGATCGGCGCGGCGTAGGCGGGGCCCTGGAGCAGCTGGTCGCCGGGGTCGGTGGCGGCGAAGGCGTACGAGCGGAGATAGCCCAGCGGCTGGTAGCCCAGCGCCTTCGCCTTCTCTTCGCTCATGAGGATCAGCGCCGCGGCGCCGTCGGTGAGCGGCGAGGCGTTGCCGGCGGTGACCGTGCCGTAGCGGCGATCGAAGACGGGCTTGAGCGCCGAGAGGGCGTCCATCGACGCATCGTCGCGCACGATGTTGTCGGTGGCGGCGACCTCCTTGTACTTCGGAGGCACCGGCACCGACATCACCTCGTCCTTGAACAGGCCGGCCTTCCACGCCCGCGCCGCGTTCTGGTGCGAGGCGAGGGTGATCTCGTCCTTCTCGCGGCGGGTGATGCCGTTCTCCTTGGCCATCTTCTCGGCGGAGTCACCCATCGACATGCCCGTGGTGTACTCGGCGATCGCCGGGGGCACGGGGAGCAGGTCCTTGCCGGTGAGGCGCTGAAAGGGCTTGAGCCGGGCGGCGAGGTTCTTCGCCTTCGAGGCGCTGACCAGCGCGTGCGCCAGCGGCCGCGAGGTGAAGATCGGCGGGTCGCTCATCGACTCGGTGCCGCCGGCGATGCCGACGTCCGCCATGCCCAGCGAGATCGAGTTGGCGAGGCTGACCGCCGCCTGAATCGAGGTCGCGCAGGCGCGCACCACGGTGTGCGTCTGGATGCGGCGCGGCAGCCCCGCGAGGAGCACCACCTCGCGGGCGATCGACGACGCCGTCAACGAGGGCACGACCTGCCCGAAGACGAGCTCGTCGATGTCGTTGAGGTTGAGATCGTACCGCTGCACCAACTCCTGCACGACGATGCGACCCAGATCGAGGGCCGACAGATCGTTGAAGACGGTGTTCGCCTTCACGAACGGGGTCCGGAGACCTCCGATGATCGCTACCCGACGGTTGCCCTGCGGCATGAAACCCTCCACGGAGACGAGCGAGACCGTTCGGGGATACGGCCGCCTGATTCCGGAGTCAACGGACATTGACGCAAGGCGTCACCCAAATTGGACAGGGGGGCTGGCGCAGCCAAAGAAAGGTGGCTATTTCTGCGGGGCCTCGTCTTCGAAAGACGCAGCCGGGTTCTCAATTTCAGAGTCCCGAATACGAAAGCAAAACAGCAAATGGCACTTGGTACTGTGAAGTGGTTCAACGATGCGAAGGGTTTCGGTTTCATCAGCCAGGACGGCGGGGGCGACGACGTTTTCTGTCACCACACCGCGATCACGGCAGACGGTTTCCGCACCCTCGCTGAGGGCCAGAAGGTGGAGTTCGACGTGAACAAGGGCCCCAAGGGTCTGCAGGCGGCGAACGTTCGCGTCGTCGGCTGATTCGACTCACCTTTTGAAGCACCTCTGAGGCTCGGTTTCCTTCGGGACGCCGGGCCTCAGTCCTTTTCAGCGTCTGCGTCGCAGGAGCAGCGCCAGGGCGCACCACCACGGCACCCCGGCGACCGCGGAGCAACCCGTCGTGAGGAAGGTGATCTGCGTGGCGCCGGCGTCAGCGAGCGGCCCCCCGGCGTCGGGAGCGCCCGCGTCTGCAGACGGCCCAGCGTCCGGCTGAGCTCCTGCATCCGGTTGGGCGCCGGCGTCCGGCGGGGCTCCGGCATCCGGCTGGGGTCCGGCGTCCGGCTGAGGTCCTGCGTCCGGCTGAGGTCCTGCGTCCGGCTGGGGTCCCGCGTCCGGCTGGGGTCCCGCGTCCGCCCCGCCTCCGTCGACCGCCGTGCCGCCGTCGACTCCCGCGTCGGGGCTCGCGTCGGGCACGCAGTCGACCCCGATGCAGGTGTAGCCCCCTGGGCAGCCGGGGAAGACGGTGGTGCAGGCCACTCCGCCCAGGCAATCTCCGTACTGGCAGCCCCCGACGGCGGGAAAGCAGACCCCGCCGACGGTGCACACGCCAGGTTCGGCGAGCACGGCCGCCGGGGGAACGGACAGGACGTAGACGGCCCCACTCCCGGCGCCGTAGCCAGGAGCCCCGATGACGAAGGTGCTGGGCAGGGCCATACGCTCGGCGAAGGCCATCGCGGCGCCGAACGACTGGCCCGCGTCGACGCTCCATGAACCAGAGCCCGCGTCACCGACCATGCGGTGCACCATGTCGAGCGCCGGCTCGCCGACGAGGAGCGCGTCGAGGCCGGCGAGGTAGCCCGGCTCGATCGCCAGCGAGGCCCCGAAGCTGGTCGTCGCACCGCTGAGGTGGTTCACCAGCGCGCCTGAGAATGCGTCGAACATCAGCACTTCGCCCGAGAGGGTGGAGGCCACCACCTCCTCGCCTCCCGCCGGGTGCACGTCGGCGATCAGCACCTGGTTCCCGAACTGCTTTCCGCTCGGGGCGAGGAGCGGCACGCGCAGCGAGGCCTGCCCCAGACGCCACGTGTAGAGCGAGATCCGGTCCGTGGAGACGAGCGCCAACAGCCCGCCGTCGCGGGACCAGGCGATGGCGTTGGCGCCCGCGTCGAGTCTCGGGGCGATCTCCATCGAGAGGCCCGGATCGAAGAACAGGAGCTTCGCGCCCACGCGCGCTTCGACGACGGGGCTCCCACTCGGGTGCACCCCCAACGCCGTGACGCCGGCATGCAGGGTCGACCACCCGCCCCCATCGGAGACGAAGAGCGCGGAGGAACCTCCGCTGAGGAACAGCGGGCCTGAGCAGCCGATCGCCGTGCTCGCATTGACCGTGGGCAGCACGCCCCCCGTCTGCGAGGACCACATACGGCCGCCGGGGCCGCTGGCGACGAACCCGGTTCCGCAAGGAGCGATGATCGCGCCCAACTGGGAGCCCGCGGGACCGACCGTGGGCGGCCCCAGCGCATCGCGGCGAAGTTCGACCTCGGCCGGAGGCTGTTCGCCGGCGCACCCCAGCACGATGACCAGTCCGAGCACCGCGAGGGTCCTCACTCGAGCACCACTGTGGTGGCGGCGGTGACGAACAAGATCCGGTTGGGCCCCTTCTCCCATTCACCGTCGACGATGCGCTTGAACTCGAACACGCCGTTGATCGGCAGCTCGAGAGTCACCGGCAGCGGCCGCGCCTTGCTGCGGTCCCAGTCTCCGAGCTCGGGACCCGAACCGACGACGGAGCCCTTTCCGGTCAGCACCACCCGCTGCGTCTTCGCGCCGGTGCGCCACTGGGTGATGAGCGCGGGCGACGAGCGGGGCGCGTCTTCGAGGGTCACCCGGCCCGCCTCGACCTTCACGTTCACCGTCGTGCCGTCGGGCGCGACGCGCGCGATCACCACCCGGTCGGCGCTCACCTCGACGGGGACCGCGGCGCCTTCCGCCAGCGCGGGTGACGCGGCGCGCTTCGCCATCCACGTCGTGAGGTGCTCGCGCAGGGGGTGCTCGACGAAGCGCATCGACGCGCGGTTCTCGGGTTCCTTCGCTCCGTCGAAGCCGGCCTCGGTGCCCCACATCACCGACGGAATACCGCGCATGGCGAAGAGAAACGAGAGGGCCTGCTTCGTCTTCTCGAGGTCGCCGCCACACACGCTGAGGATCCGCGGGAGATCGTGGTTGTCGACCAGCGTCACCAGCTGCGAGGGGTCGGGGTAGCGCCGGTCGTTGGTGAGGATCGCGGCGAGCTTCGCGGGTGCCTCGCCGCGGCAGAAGACGTCGGCGATCGCAAAGGCGAGCGGGAAGTCGAACATCGCGGTGAAGCGGCCCTCGCGCCAGGTGCGGGACACGGTGCCGGGGTCTCCATCGAGCAGCTCGCCGAGCCGCATGAAGTCGAACGAGCCGTTGAACTGCGCCCAGAACTCGATCGGCAGGTGCTTGACCGCGTCGAGGCGGAAGCCGTCGGGCCGCGCGACCTGCACCCAGCGGCGCGCCGCCTCGAGGAGGTAGCCGTAGACCTCCGGCTTCTCGGTGGCGAGATCCGGCAGCCCGTGGACGTCGTTCATCACCAGCTGGGTCGGATCGTTCCAGTCGGTCACCCCGCCCCGCCGGTGGAACCAGTCGGGGTGCTGGGCGTACATCGGCGCGTCGGGCCCCACGTGGTTGAGCACGAGGTCGAGCACCAGCTTCATGCCGCGGCGGTCGAGCTCGGTGCGCAGCCGCGCCAGCAACAGCTCATCTCCGAAGCGCGGCTCGAGCGACGCGAGGTCCCACGTCCAGTACCCGTGGAAGGCGCCGTAGCCGTGCCACTTCGTGGTGCGCATCTTGAAAATCGGCGAGAGCCACACGGTGTCGAAGCCGAGCGACTGCACCCAGTCGAGGTGATCGATCACCCCCTGGAGGTCGCCGCCGTGGAAGCCCTGCGGGTCGGCCGGATCGGCGTCGCCGTCATTGCGCGCATCGCCGTTCGCGAAGCGATCGACCATCGCGAAGTAGATGCCGCTGGGGCCCGCGACCCGGTGGTGACAGCCGGTGCCCGCGAGCACCAGCGCGAGCAGCAGGGCCCGGGTCATTGCTTCGCGGGCTCGACGCCGGCGAGCACGCCGTCCATCAACACGCCGACGCGGTTGGCGATGTCGGGCGCGGCGTAGACGATCGCCTCCCGCTCCTTCTCGTGGTCGAACATCAGGACCACGGGGATCTCGAAGGGGTCGCGCGCCATCGCCCCGTCGGCCCGGGAGGCGGTGAGCGAGGTGCTCACCTCCCAGCGGTAGCGGCCGTCGATCTGCGAGAAGAAGTGCACGCGCTGCTCGACGAGGAGCAGGTACGGCGCGCCCTGGGCCAGGGCCGTCTTGCGCAAGGCCTCGAAGCGGGAATCGGTCAGCCGCTGCGCCGAGACCGCCGTGAGCGGCACCTCGACGAGCTGGAGGTTGTGGTCTTCGAGCTCCTTCGCCATCGCCTTCTTCAACTCGTCGGGAGGCGTGAAGGCGACCCCGGAGTACGTGGGGTCGACGATGTACGCGACGGCGATCTTCGCCGGTTCGGCCAACCGCTGCCGGGGCACCTTGGGCACGCACCCCACACCGACGAGGGCCAGCACCACCACCACGAGCGCGCGCATCAGAACCACCCCTCGGACTCCAGCGACACCAGGTGGTGCCACGCGATCGTCCCCGTCGGCTTGAAGGCGTCGAATTGGTCGAGCTTCTCGACGAACGCGTTGCCGAACGCGGCGTGCTGGCTCGACAGCTGGAAGCCGTAGAGCAGCCGAATCGACGGCCGCGCGTAGACCCCGAAGCCGGTGGGGTTCAACACGATGCCCGTCTTGAACTGCCACGAGTTGCGGATCGCCGAGTCACCGAACTCGAGGCCGCGGCTGTCGGGCACCCCGGCGGTGTTCTGGAAGATCGAGTCGAAGTTGGTGCGGAAGAGATTGCCGTTGAGCGAGGTCTCCCGGGACAGCGCGTTCTCGATCAGCAGGTGCACCGTGCGGGTGAAGTAGAGCTGCAGCCGGAGCACCGTCGACAGGTACGTGCGGTTCGCCTCGCTGGCCTGCAGCGTGTTGGCGAGATCGAGATCCTGCCCGTAGAGCACCGACCACACCGCGTCGAGGCGATCGGGGATCAGCTTGAGCATCATCTCGTTGCCCACCTGGAGCGCGTAGCGATCGCGCGTCAGGTCGGCGGTGTACACCTGCACCGAGCGGCCCTGGTACGTGTCGGTGTACGAGTTCTGCGGGTGGAGCCGCTGGTAGCGCGCGAAGAGGTTGTTCCACTCCAGCGGCCCCAGCTTGCCGAAGCCGACGTAGCCGACCGCGCGCCACGACACGTTGGTCTTCGCCGACGCCTGGGGCCGGGGGAACTGGTCGGCGCCGAGCTGGGGGTTGGCCTCGACGAAGCGGCGCAGCACCTCCTGGCGGACGAAGTCTTCGTAGCCGACGTTGGGCGTCACGTAGGACGAGTTGCGGTTGCCGGCGATGAAGGGCTCGACGGCCACCTGCCCGCCGCCGCCGAACTCGAAGTGATCGCCCAGGCGCACGCGCACCGCGCCGCCCGCGGTCAGCAGCGGCACGTACTGGAGCCCCCGCGCGGTGAAGCCGGCGTCACCGACGGCGAGCAGCACCTCGACGCTCTTGGTGGTGTAGCGCGCAGAGAGGCCGATGGTGTCTTCGAGGATCTGCGCGGGCCGCAGATCGTACAGCCCGAGGTTGCCGAAGAAGTACTGCAGCGTGCCGAGCTGCCAC
>JBBRUE010000245.1:0-8715 GCA_038248085.1 Myxococcales bacterium
GAAGCGTTTGAGATCTTCAGCGAAGCGGCGGGCGGTTTCCTTGGTGATCACCCCCGACTTCACGAGATCGAAGATGGAGTCATCGAGCAAGGTCATGCCCTCGGACTTGCCGGTCTGCATCACCGAGCGGATCTGGAAGGTCTTCTCTTCGCGGATGAGGTTCGAGACCGACGGCTTGACGTACAGCACCTCGAGGGCCGGCACCCGGCGCTGGCCGTCGGCGGTGGGGATCAGGCGCTGCGAGACGATGGCCCGCAGCGACTCGGAGACCATCGCGCGGATCTGCGACTGCTGCTTGGGCGGGAACACGTCGAGCACGCGGTTGATGGTGCGGATCGCGTTGTTGGTGTGGAGCGTGCCGAGCACGAGGTGACCCGTCTCGGCGGCGGTGATGGCGAGCTGAATGGTCTCGAGATCGCGCAGCTCGCCGATCACGATGATGTCGGGGTCTTCACGGAGCGCCGCGCGGAGCGCGTTGGCGAACGACTGGGTGTGCTTGCCCGCCTGGCGCTGGTTCACGACGCACTGTTTCTTGGCGTAGACGTACTCGATGGGGTCTTCGACGGTGATGATGTGGTCCTGCCGCGACTCGTTGAGCATGTTGACGATCGCCGCCAGCGTCGACGACTTGCCCGAGCCCGCGGGGCCGGTGAACAGCACCAGTCCCTGGTGAAAGTCGGCCAGCTTGCTGAGGCTGGCGGGCAGACCGAGTTGGGCGAGCGACGGCGGGTCGGGTGGAATCGGCCGGAACACCGCGTCGAAGCCGCGCTGCTGCTTGTAGAAGCTGGCGCGGAAACGGCCCAGCCCCGGCATGATCAGCGCGCAGTCGTAGTCGAGCCGCTCGTCGAGGATCTTCTGCTCGTCGGCAGTGAGGCCCTGGCGAATGATCACTTCGACGTCCTCGGCCGTGAATTGGCCGAGCTTGAGTTCCTTGAGCACGCCGCCGACCCGCATCTGCATCGGGGCGCCACTGTGGATGTGGACGTCGCTGGCCCGGGCCTCGACGGCCTTGGAGAGCACGTCGTGAAGCGTGATCGCCCCTCGCGGCGCACGGGGCGCGAGGTTGAGGGGCGCCGGCGGCGGGGCGGCGGGCAAATTGACGGCGAGCCCCTGAGGCCGCGGCGCAGAGGGAAGCGGTGCAGGCGACGGAGCCGGAGCGGCGGCCAGCGGGGCGCCCGGTGCCGAGGGCGTGGGGGCCGAGGGTGTCGGCGCCCCGGCCTGCTTCGAGAGGTACTGCTGCTGCGCCTGCTGCAGCCACTTGAGCTGCTCGCCACTGATGACCTTCATCTCGAGGAGCACCTCCCCAAGCGAACGCGGCGGCGTCAGGACGGACTGGCGCTGGGCGCCAGCGTTCAGCGTCTCCTGCGTGACGAGCTTGTAGTGGAGCGCGATGCGACCGAGGAGGGCGTCGTCGGGAGACGGCATGAAGGCGGTCATGCTAGCCGCGGCTCGCCACCCGCCAGCGTCTTTTCAGATCGGAGCTTGAAGAACGGTGAAGAGGTGTGTGCCTGCGCGTACCCGTGGTTAGGGTGAGCCCGTGGCCGACAAGACCGAGAAGAAGAGCGAGAAGCGCCCGCCGTTACAGATGACGTTGAAGCGGCTCTATTCGCTCGCGTGGCCCGAGCGGTGGCCGCTGGCCCTGGCGACGGTGTTCCTGCTGGCGAGCAGCGCGGGCAACCTCGCGTTCCCGAAGGCGATGGGTTCGCTGTTCGACGAGTCGCTGTTGACGATCACCGACGCGCCGGCGGGCGACAAGTTCGCCAAGGAGTTCCCCGCGGGGCGATCGGGGACCTGGGCGGGGAAGATCGGGGCGAAGGACGACGCGCGGTGGATCACGCTGGGCCGCGATCACGACGCGCGCGCCTTCGTCTTCGACCCGCTCGCGAAGGGAGCGCCGAGCCTCGTCTTCCAGGACGAGGACCCGGCGCGCTTCGCGCAGTACCAGGCGCAGCTGACGAACCAGAAGGTCGACCTCCACCGGGTCGACCAGATCGCCCTGATGCTCATCGCCATCTTCGCAGCGACGGCGCTCGCCTCGGCGCTGCGGTTCCTCCTCTATTCGCGCGCCGGGGAGCGCATCGTCAACAAGCTGCGCGGCGATCTCTACGAGTCGCTGGTGCACCAGGAGATCGGCTTCTTCGACACCCAGAAGACGGGGGAACTCTCGAGCCGGCTCTCGTCGGACGCCTCGGTGCTACAGACCGCCGTCACGGCGAACCTGAGCATGGTGCTGCGCAACCTCACGGTCGCAGGCGGCGCGCTGGCGATGCTGATGGTGGTCTCGCCGAAGTTGACGCTGATGATGCTGGGCGTGGTGCCGCCGGTGGCGCTCTCGGCGGTCTTCTTCGGGCGCCGCGTTCGCAAGCTGTCGAAGGACTCGCAAGACGCGCTGGCCAAGGCGAGCGACGTCGCGGTCGAGTCGCTGGGCGGCATCCGCACGGTGCGCAGCTTCGCGGCCGAGAAGAAAGAGGTCTCGCGCTACCGCAAGGCGATCGACGCCTCGTTGGAGCTCGCCTTCAAGCGCATCAAGCTCTCAGCGGGCTTCTTCGGCGTCGCCTTCTTCGCGGCCTTCGGGGCCGGGGTCTTCGTCTTCTGGTACGGCGCGCGAATGGTGGCGGCCAACGAGCTGTCGCCGGGAAGCCTCATCTCGTTCCTCTTCTACACGATGCAGATGGCCTTCGGCCTCTCGGCGCTGGCCGAGCTGTGGACGGACATCCAGCGGGCAGCGGGAGCAGCAGAGCGCGTCTTCGAGCTGTTGCACCGCAAGCCGCTGATCGCCGCAGGCGGCCGGCAACTCGAGCGCGTCGCGGGGCGTGTCGCCTTCGAAGACGTGTCGTTCGCCTACCCCACCCGGCCCGACACCCAGGTGCTGCACGGGTTCTCGCTGGTGCTCGAGCCCGGGGAGGTCGTCGCGGTGGTGGGCCCGTCGGGTGCGGGCAAGTCGACGATCGCCTCGATGCTGTACCGCCTCTACGATCCCGCGAGTGGGCGGCTGACCCTCGACGGAGTGCCCTACGGTGAGCTCGACCCGGAGTGGCTGCGGCGCAAGGTCGGCGTGGTGGCGCAGGAGCCGCTGCTCTTTTCGACGAGCATCGCCGACAACATCCGCTACGGGAGGCCAGACGCCACCGACGCCGAGGTGGAGGCAGCGGCGAAGACGGCCAACGCCCACGTCTTCATCTCGAAGTTTCCCGAGGGCTACCAGACGCTGGTCGGCGAACGCGGCATTCAGCTGTCCGGCGGGCAGAAGCAGCGCGTGGCCATCGCGCGGGCGGTGCTCAAGGACCCGCGGATCCTCATCCTCGACGAGGCGACGAGCGCCCTGGACGCCGAGAGCGAGCACCTGGTGCGCGAGGCGCTGGAGCGCCTGATGAAGGGGCGCACCACGATGATCATCGCCCACCGGCTGTCGACGGTGAAGGACGCGGCGCGCGTGGTGGTGTTGGACAGTGGCGCGGTCGTGCAGTCGGGAACCCACTCGGCCCTGGTGGGCGAAGAGGGGCTCTACCGGCGCCTGGTGGAACGGCAGTTCGCGGCCTGAAACGAAGGCTCAGGCCGCGGTCGGCAGGGCGATCACCCTCAACAAGCGCTGCATCTCGTTCTCGAGTTGGGCGAAGTTCGCGTCGGCCGAAGAGAGATCGTTGGCGCCCCCGGCCAGCTCAAGGGCCCGAGCGGCCTCGACCGAGGGCCGGGCCCCGAGGCTCACCAGCGCGCCCTTGATGCGGTGGGCGGACCGCTTGACCGCCAACGCATCACGGGCAGCCACGGCGGTTCGCACGTCGTTGACGAGCGCGTCGGCCTCCTTGCGGAAGAGCTCCAGCACCTCGTTGACGAGCGCTTCGTCTCCGGCGCAGTTCTCTCGAAGCGAACTCCAGTCCAGCGGTTCCATCAGAACTCCCTCCTGAGGCGGCACTGACCCGCCTCGTCGCTGGTGACCCACGTATTCCCGAGGGAAGGCCACCACCCGGAGGCAGCGGTTGCAAGGGGCACGCCCGGAAGGTTGTTGCTTGACGCATCGCAGCGGTGGTTGAAAGCCCGGCTCCATGCCCGCCGACACTCAGCTGCTTGCCGCGGTGCCTCTCTTCGAGCGGTTCAATGACGAAGAGCGGCAGCTCCTCGCCTCGCAGCTCGACGAGGTGGAGTTTCAACCCGGGCAGCTGATCTTTCGTCGCACCGACCCCGGCGGCGCGATCTTCATCGTCGCCTCGGGCGAAGTGGAGGTCTTCATCGAGGACTCCACGGGGTCGCGCATCGTGTTCGAGACGGTGAAGGCGGGGGACTTCTTCGGCGAGCTCTCGCTGCTCGACGGCGAATCGCGCAGTGCCTCGGCGCAGGCGCTGAAGCCGACGCGCGCCCTGCGAGTTGACCGCAGCGACCTGGAACAGCTCTTCGCGCGGCACCCCACCGCCGCGATGGACGTGCTGGCGGTGATCACCCGGCGGTTGCGGGAGGCGGACAAGCTGCTGGGCGTGCGGCCGCGGTTCTCGCCCAACGAGGCGGTCGACGAGCAGATCACGATGGTCGAGCGAATCGCCGACAAGGCCGCCGACTTCTCGGGCCGCTTCAGCTTCCTGCTGATGCACACGGTCTGGTTCGCGGTGTGGATCGGGCTCAACGTCGACGCGCTGCCCGGGGTGCATTCCTTCGACCCCTTCCCTTTCGGATTGTTGACGATGATCGTCTCGCTGGAGGCGATCTTCCTCTCGTGCATGGTGCTGATCAGCCAGAACCGGTCGGCCGCCAAGGAGCGGATCCGCTCCGACGTCGAGTATGAGGCGAACATCCGCGCCGGGCTCGAGGTGACGCAGCTCCACGTGAAGGTCGACGCGATGGTCGACCAGCTGATGACGCGCCTGGCCTCACTGGAGAAACAGGTGGGTCAACGGCCGTCGAATGGTCCGGGCTGACCCGCATCGGGGCCCGGTCGTGAACGACCACACGTAATTTCGCGGGGAGCGCATTCGCGATCTTGCCGGCTGGGACGCCGTGACCCCAGGTGACGGGTGACTCGGCGACGAAGCGATCGGCATCATCGATAATGAAACCAGTTGCTCAACCGGTGAGGTTCGTCATGAAGCAGGGTCCGCTCTTCCGTCGGCAGTTCTTCATTCAGAAGCCGGCTCCCGGTCTTCCGAACACCGAGGCCGGCGCAGACATCGAGTACCTCCGGCTCCAGGGGCACACCGACAACCCGGGCGTGGTGCTCAACGAGCAGCGCATCTACCTCGCGCCGGGCGGGGCGCTCGACGTGGTGGCCGAGAGCCGGAGCGGCGTGGGCATCGGTCGCATCTCGTACACTCCGGGGCTGCGCGCAGCCCTCAAGCGTGGCGACGAGTTCCTCACCTACCGCTTCGAGGTCCCGGACGAGATGGAGACGGGCGAGTGCTTCCAGGTCAGCTGCTACGGCCACGACACGGTGCCGCCCTTCCGCTTCACCATCGAAGTCGGGCGTCGCGCGTGAGCTGACGCACAGAGCGGTCGACCGCCCCGGCAGACTCGGCCGGGTGTGGCCCCGTGAATGCATCTCTGGAGTGTGCCGATCAGGCCGTCCGGAGGTGTGTGATGAAGTCAGCCCGCATCATTTTCTGCAGTGTGCTCGCCGTAACCGTGGGTGCTTGCGCAGGACCCGTCGTCGAACCCGCGCTCAGCGCGTCACCCGATCGGTCGAGCTTCGATGGCCGGGCGGAGCGGGTGATCGTGAAGATCCGCGCGTGGGAGGCGGGTGAAACGCCGGGTGGGGGTGTGGTCCACCTCACCGCCCCGGTGGGCCACTTCGTCGATGGGGACGACGTGATCCTCAGCGAGGGCTTCGTGACGGCGACGTATGCGTGCTCGCCGGTCGACGAAGCGGCGTGCCTGGGTCCGATCCGCCTGTCCGCCGAGTGGGCCGGGGTGCGCGCGACGACGCAGGTGATCGGCGTGGAACAGAAGGTGCCCGAGATCGTGCGCTGGGAAGTCGTCCCCACCGGCACGACCGCGAAGCTGCTGGCCCTCGCGGCGTCGAAAGATGGAACGGCGTGGGCGGTGGGCGAGCATGGCGTGGTGCTGCACCTCACCGGTCGCACGTGGACGAAGGTCCCGACGGGGGTGGGCTCGACGCTGCGCGCGGTGACCATGGGCGACGAGGGACACCCGGTGGTGGTGGGAGATGACGGCGTGTTGCTGCAGTGGAAGGCAGCGCAGTTCAGCCTCTCGCTGCACGAAGGCGAAGATTTCACGGCGGTCGCGGTCGACGGGCGCGGGCTGATCCACCTCGGCGCTGCGTCGGGCGTGATCTACGAGTAACTCGACCACACTCGAGACCGCCAGCGCGATCGGCCGCGGCCTCGGCAGGAAGGGCGAGACGAGGTGCGCGAAGTACCCGCGCGTCGGCTCGCCGGGGTTGCCCAGCGCCCACGTCTCGTCGCCCGCCGGAGGCACGTGGTACGTGCCGAACAGCAGGTCGGTCCACGGCGCGAGGTTCGCGAAGTTGTGCTTCGTGTCGGCCGTCTCGAGGTGGTGCCAGTGGTGGATCTCCGGCGCGCCGAAGAGTACGCGCAGCGGCCCCAGCGGCAACCTCACGTTGGAGTGGATGAAGATCGCCCACAGCCCGCGAAACGCGACCAGCCACGCGAGCATCGCGAGGTCCACCCCCAGCAGCATCGCCGGCAGGTTGATCGCCAGCTGGGTGAGGAACCCGTCCACCGGGTGCTCGCGGTGCGCGGCCACCCAGTCGAGGTGCCGGCTCGAGTGGTGAATGGAGTGGAACCTCCACAGCCACGGCACGCGGTGGCTGGCGACGTGAAACCAGTACACCGACACGTCAGCGAGCATCACCACGAGCAGCGCCTGCACCGCCCAGGGCCAGCGCGCCACGGTCTCGCGAAGCGCGAGCGGCACGACGGGACCCAGCGCGCCATCGAGCTGCACCAGCAGCCACAGGGCCAGGGCGGCCCACACCAGGTACTGGCCGGCCATGAAGGCGACGTCGGTGAGCAGCCGCGGCCGAAGCCACGCCTGGCCCTTGCGCGCGCTGAAGAGGCGCTCCAGCGGCCAGAACACCGCGGGGAGCAGGACCAGGGCGAGGGCGAGGGCGTGCAGCCGGTTCGTCATGGCGCGTTCTGCTGCGTGGGTTGTTGCGGCTGCGGGGCGAGGCCGGGGAACTCGCCGCCGGCCGACTTCGAGGCGGGGAAGAAGACCGGCGTCGGTGCGCCCCCGTCGGGCTGACGGAAGCGCGGCAGCGGCGCGGACTTGGTGGCCGGGAAGAAGGTGCGCTCGCGGGGACCCGCGTCGAGGACGCCCGCATCGCCGTTCGCGCGGCCGGCGGCGAGCGCCTGGGGGGACGAGAGGAGCGTGCGCACGGTGCCGCTCCCGAAGAGGTCGGTGACGGAGGTGATCATCGCGCCGAAGAGGAAGAGCAGGGCGACGGTGAGCGCGAGCGTCTTGAGGAGTGCCTGTCCAGCGGGAGCCATGTGGGGCGGCAGCATCCGGCCTTGGAGCGCGCCCCGTCAATCGGTGGCTTGGCGTCTGGGCGCGCTCGCTGATGAGAGGGCGCATTCGATGGGCGAGCAACGCGCGGTCCCTCCGCGTGGTCGCCGCGATGCGTGACTGGTGCAGGTCATCACCGGGCCTTCCCGGGCGCGGTGGCCGCCAAAACGACGAACGCGGCGCCCCCGTCGGGAGCGCCGCGCTCGAGAACCTCAGCTCACCACCCGCTCAGCGGCGACGGCGCCGCGAGAGGACGAGGAGCAGGCCCATGCCCCCGAGGCTCAGGATCGAGCTGTCGAAGCTGGTGCAGCCGCAGCTGACGCCGCCAGCGCCACCGCCACCACCGACCGGCTCGGTGCCGATCGCGCCGCTGCCGCCGTCGGTCAGCGTGCCCACCGACGTGCCGGGAGGCGCGACGTAGGTGAACCCGCCGGCCAGCGTGGCGTTCTGCGCGTCGTCGTTGGTGAGGACCACGTCGACGACGCCGGCCGCGTGCGCCGGGACGACGGCGCGGGCCAGCACGTTCGACACGATGACCACGTCGGTCGCCGCGGTGCCGCCGACGGTGACCGTGGCTCCGGCCGCGAAGCCCGAACCCGTCAGCGTCAACGACGTTCCGCCCGCGATGGGCCCGCTCACCGGGGCGACCGCCGTCAGCGTGGGAGCGCTGCGCGTGTACGTGAAGCCTCCCGTGAGGGTGGCCGTGGCCCCGTCGGTCGAGACCACGATGTCCGCGGCGCCCGGCGCGTGGGCCGGGGTCACCGCGTCGAGGGCGGTGTCGCTGACCAGGGTCACCTGGGTTGCCGCCGTGCCCCCGAAGGAGACCGTGGTCCCCGCGGTGAAGCCCGCTCCGGTCAGCCGCACGACCGTGCCGCCGACGACGTCACTCGTGGTGGGTGCTGTCGCGGTCAGCGTGGGAGGCGCGACGAAGCGGTAGGCCCGCGGCAGCTCAGCCGACTGGGCGTCGGCGTTGCGGACGGTGACGGACACCACGCCCACCGGCCGCGCCGGCGTGACGGCGGTCAGCTCCGTGGCCGACACGACGGTGACCGTGGGGGAAGCCGTCGTCCCGAAGACCACCTCCGCACCCGCGAGGAAGCCCGCGCCGGTGAGGGTGACGACGGTGCCGCCTGCGGTGCTGCCGCTGATCGGCGACAGCGAGACCAGCGTCGGCGCCGGGTCGTAGGTGAAGGCGCCCACCAGGGTGGTGGTCTGGGTGTCGGGGTTGACCACCTGCACATCGACCAC
>JBBRUE010000246.1:0-8665 GCA_038248085.1 Myxococcales bacterium
GCGTTGTTCGCCCTGGTGAGCATCGCCTCGATGAACTTCTGGGTGATGATGACCAACCAGATTCACAAGTGGTGTCACCTCGACGAGGCGCAGGCGCCCGCGGTGCTCAAGGTGCTGCAGCGGCTCCACCTGGTCCTGCCGCCCGGGCACCACCGCATCCACCACACGGCGCCGTTCGACACCTACTACTGCATCACCACCGGCTGGCTGAACTGGCCGCTGGCGAAGATCGGCTTCTACCGCCACTGCGAGCGCTTCTGGACCGCGGTGACCGGCCTCGTGCCGCGCAGAGACGACATCGGCCTCGACGCCGCGTTGAAGGTGGCGCCCCTGCCCGCGCAGCCGCGCGAGCCGACCCCTCAGCGCTGATTCACTTCATGTGCAGGTCGATCTGCCGTGCCCCCGAGAGCGGCTGGCCAAGGAACCGCGCGCCCACTTCCAGGAAGCGCGCCGGGGTGTCGGTGACCAGGTAGTGGCGCTCGACCGCACCCGGTTCGAGCTTCGTCAGCTCACGTTCGCGGAGCACCTCGGCGAGGCGGTCAGCCGTCGCGTGCGCCGAGTCCACCAGGGTCACGCCGGGCCCCACCACCGCCTGGATGATCGAGGCGAGCAGCGGGTAGTGCGTGCAGCCGAGCACCAGGGTGTCGACCTCGCCGTCGATCAGCCCGGCCCCGAGGTACTTCTCGGCCACCAGGCGCGGCACATCGCCCTCGGTCCACCCTTCCTCCGCCAGCGGTACGAAGAGCGGGCAGGCCCGGGCATGCACTTCCAGCCCTGGTGCCGCGACCTCGAGCGCCGCCTGGTAGGCACCCGACAAGATGGTGCCCGGGGTGCCGATCACCGCGACCTTGCCCGTCTTCGTCACCTTCGCCGCCGCCTGGGCGCCGGGGATGATCACGCCGATCACCGGAATGGGCAGCTGCGCCTCGAGCGCGGGGAGCGCCACGGCCGACGCGGTGTTGCACGCCACCACCAGCGCCTTGATGTCGTACTCCAGCAGCGCCTGGGCGTTGGCCAGCGAGTAGCGCGTCACGACCTCGCCCGACTTCGTGCCGTAAGGTACCCGCGCGGTGTCCCCCAGGTACACGGTCGACTCGAGCGGGAGCCGCTCCATGATCGCCTTGAGGACGGTCAGCCCACCGACCCCTGAGTCGAAGACGCCGATCGCTGCGTGTCTGCCGTGCCGCATGGGCCGATGGAAGTAGCACACGCCGCGCCAGCGGGAGCCCCGCAACCGACACCCCGGGGTGGGCCACCAAACGAAAAACCCCGGGACCGGCCCGGGGTCTTCCTCAGCGAACGACTGCTGGGTGGCTCGTCAGAGCGACATCAGGATCTGCGGCGCCTGCGTCGTCAGCTGCGGGAAGACCCCCGCCTGCGCCGTCACCTGGAGCGGACTGGTGCTCAACGAGCGGTACAGCGCGCCCGCCGTGCCGTAGGCAGCGGTGAAGACCTGGAAGGTCCCGCTGTAGACGTAGGGGACGTAGCCATCGAGGCCCGCGAAGCTGCAGGGCACGGTCTGTGTCAGATCGCCGTTCGCGTCACGCAAGGTCACGCTCATCTCGGTCACCCCAGCCTGCGCGCAGTTGAGCTGGGTGAGGCCGTTGGAGAACGTCCACCGCAGGGCCATTGTGCCGACCAGCCAATCGAGCGTGAACACCTGCTGCGTCGTCTCGGCCGCGTTGACCGTGAAGGTGCCCGCCTTGCGGTAGTAGTAGAGGCCGGCCTGGTCACGCGCATCGATGAGAATGGTGTGCTGTCCGGGAGGGAGCGCGAACCCCACGCCCTGCAGCGTGGTGACGCTCGGGTTGTAGAGGCCGGTGGCGCAGGCATTCGTCATCGGCTGCGCCGCACCGTCGATGGTGATGTCGATCGACGCGAGGTACTGACAGGTCACGTTGGTCCCCGTCGGGAGCGTCCACGCGACGTACGCGCTGCCGGTCGCCGAGCCCGTGCGCTTGAGATCCACGATCTCCGCGACGCTGCCGTTTACCGTCACCCGGCCCGTCGCCGAGAAGATGACCGTGCCCGCCGTGTTCTGCGCGCTGATCGTGTAGTTGTAGGTGCCCGGCCGGAAGTCGAGCAGCTTGATCCCCGCCGTGCCGCCGTTCACGCACCCGTAGACGCCGTTGTTCTGCAGCGTCTGCCCGGGGATCTGAATGACCACCTGGGCGATCTCCTGCGACTGCATGCAGGTGCGCCCCTCGAAGGTCCAGGTGAAGGTGATGTCGCCGCGCTGGCCGCTGGGCCCGGTGACGCAGATGCAGCCCGAGGCCGACATCAGGGCGGCAATGGCGATGAACTTCGTCAGAAAGCGGGAATGCGCGCTCATGGTGTCCTCGTTGTGTTGCTGGCGGCCTACGAAACGATCGGAGTTGGGGCCAAAGACGACCCGCACCCCTCTCTATTCAGAAGCGTGCGCCAACTCCATGATTCCACAGGGTTGTTTCTTGCTGCACTGCGACAGGGATGTTACTCGCTCAACCCATGCTTGCCTCGATCAACTACATCGACGTGCTCAAGAGCGCGTCGGCCGTCGAGCTCATGGTGCTCGTCGTGCTCGCTGCGGCCTCGGCCTACAGCTGGGCGCTCATCGCCATGAAGTCGATGCAACTGCGCAAGGCGCGCTCGGAGTCGGTGGCCTTCCTCGACACTTTCTGGAAGGCCTCGCGGCTCGACGCCATCTACACCGCGTCCCAACAGCTCGAGTCCTCGCCGCTCAGCCGCGTGTTTCGCGCGGGCTACGAAGAGCTCAGCAAGCTCGCCCAGCAGAAGGGCGGCACCGAGGGCGCGATGAGCGAGAAGCTCGGCGGCATCGAGAACGTCGAGCGCTCACTCAACCGCGCCGCGCTGGCCGAGATCACCACCCTCGAGGCCCACGTGCCGTTCCTCGGCACCGTCGGCAGCACCGCGCCCTTCGTCGGCCTCTTCGGCACGGTGATGGGCATCCTCGGCGCCTTCAACGAGATCGCCGAGAAGGGCAACGCCACCATCACCACCGTCGCCGCGCCCATCGGCAACGCGCTGCTGGCGACCGCCGCGGGCCTGTTCGCCGCGATCCCCGCGGTCATCGCGTACAACTCGTACGTCTCGCGCATCAAGATCTTCGACACCGAGATGTCGAACTTCTCGAACGACTTCCTCAACATCGTGAAGCGCCACTTCTTCAAGTGAGGTGACCCGTGAGCATGTCGACCAACAAGGGGGGTGGCGGCCGCGCGACCCTCAGCGAGATCAACGTCACGCCGATGGTCGACGTGATGCTCGTGCTGCTCATCATCTTCATGGTCACCACCCCGCTCATCCAACAGGGCGTGAAGGTGAACCTGCCCGAGACGAAGGCCGCGCCGGTGGAGGCCAGCGACAAGAAGCTGGTGGTGTCGATCGACCTCAACAAGCGCGTCTTCATCGGCGAGGCGGAGGTCACGCTCGCCGACTTCGAGACCAAGCTGAAGGCGAACGCCAAGGCGCAGCAGGACAAGGAAATGTACCTCCACGCCGACCGCGACCTCCCCTACGGAGTGGTGATCGACGTGATGGCGGCCGCGCAGCGCGCCGGGGTGACCAACGTGGGCATGATCACGGACCCGATGGGCGCCTCCCGGACGTCGAAGGACAAGGACAAGAAGTAACGACCCCGCATGGCGAGCCCGGCCTCCACCAGCCTGCTGCAAGACCACCCTTCCCCGCTGCCGCTCTTCGTGGCGGGGTCGGTGCTCGGGCATGGCCTGATCGTCGCCGCGTGGCTGATCCTCGGCTGGGTGTTCGCCGGGCCCCGCGTCGACCTCACCCAGACGCCGATCAAGGCCTCCCTGGTCCGCCTCGGGAAGCCGCGCGACGAGAAGCTGTTGCCGCGCAAGGAAGAGGAGGCCCCGCCCCCTGCCGCGAAGGTCGAGGAGGTCGCGATCGCCAGGCCACCGGCCGCCGACACCGCGGTGAAGATCCCCAGCAAGGACGCCAAGCCCGACAAGTCGGCCGACAAGAAGGACGGCGCCAAGGACGCGAAGAAGAGCCTCTTCGACGCCTTCAACAAGACCGGCAAGCAGGGCAAGCCTCAGGAGCTCGAAGGGGCCGCCGACGGCGACCCGCAGGGCGACTCGGCGAAGCAGGAAGGCGAGCGCTACTACGGGCTCCTCAACTCCGTGGTGAAGCGGAACTACGACGTCTCGAACACCATCGACGAGGCCGAGCGCCGCCGGCTCCGCGCAGAAGTGGCGCTGCGCATCGGGGCCGCCGGCGAGCTGATCGACGTCAACCTCATCAAGTCGTCGGGCAACGAGCAGTTCGACTCGGCCGTGGTCGGCGCGGTGAAGAAGGCCTCCCCGTTCTCCGCCCCGCCCGAACATCTCCGCGACTCCCTGAAGAAGAACGGCGTCTCGTTCGTCTTCACTCCGTGACCTCTTTGACTAAAAGGTGCTGCATGCTCACTCGCGTCTCCGCGTTGCTGGTGTTGGTCCCGACTCTCGTGTTCGCGCAGCGCCCCGTCATCGAGATCTCCGGCGCGAACTTCCGCCCGATGCCGATCGCGGTCGCCGTGCCCCTGACGCAAGACGAGGCGGCGAAGGCCTCCGCCGCCGAGTTCGACGCGGCGCTCACCTTCGACTTCGCCGCGTGCGGCCTCTTCCAGATCCTCGACCGGAAGAGCTTCCTCGCCGACGCGAAGGAAGGCGTCACCGCCTCGAGCATTCAGTTCAACCGGTGGACCGACGTCGGCGCCGAGTCGCTGGTGAAGACCCAGCTCTCGTCCGATGGCGCGAGCCTGCGCGGTGACCTCCGCCTGTTCGGAGTGGCGGCCGGCCGCGAGGAGCTGAAGATCAGCGAGTCGGTGCCCGCGAAGGACGCCCGGCGACTGGCCCACAAGCTCGCGAACGCGGTCTACAAGCACTACACGCACGAGACCGGCCCCTTCGAGACCCGCATCGCCTTCACGAAGAAGACGGGCAGCGGCCGCGACGTCTACGTGGCCGACTGGGACGGCAAGAACGCCCAGCGGATCACCAACGGCGACGTCAACGTGCTGCCTGCCTTGATCCCCGGCGGCGGGGTGGCCTTCACGTCGTACCGCAGCAAGAAGCCGTTCCTCTACGCGTCGCGGGGCGGCGAGCCCACGCAGCTCGTCGCGAAGGGCGCGATGGTGACCGGCGCGGCATTTTCACCCGACGGCAAGCGGCTCGCGGTGTCGATCTCCGAGGGCGAAAACGCCGAGATCTTCGTGGCCAGCGCTGACGGGTCGGGCCTCACCAAGCTCACCGACACGAAGTTCTTCCTCAACACCAGCCCGACCTGGTCGCCCGACGGCAAGCGCATCGCCTTCGTCTCGAACCGGGCCGGCAACCCGCAGATCTACGTGATGAGCGCCGACGGCGCGGGGCAGAAGCGCATCACCTTCCAGGGCAACTACAACACCACCCCGTCGTGGAGCCCCCGGGGCGACCTCGTCGCCTTCACCGCGCGCGACGAGCGCAACGCGTTCGACCTCTTCACGGTGAACGTCGACACCGCGAAGATCACCCGCCTCACCCAGGACGCCGCGGGCAACGAGGAGCCGGTGTTCTCGCCCAACGGCCGCCTGATCATGTTCTCCTCGACGCGAGGCGGTTCGCGCGGGCTGCACGTCATGACCTTCGACGGCAACAACCAGATGCCCCTCCCGATGGACAAGAGCGCCGTCACCACGCCGGACTGGGCCAACTGACCTTCAGCGGCGGCCGTTGAAGAACGCCCAGGCCGCCTCGCTGGCGTTCTCGTCTCGCGACACCTTCCCGACGAAGCGCTCGCCGAGGTACCTCCACCCACCGGGCCACGTGTGGCCTCCACCTTCGATGACGTGGAGCTCCACCGGCGCCGCACAGCCGCCGAAGGTCTGCACCTCGACGCGGGTTCCATCGGCCGGATCGAAGTCGGGCAGCAGCCGCCGGGTCGGCGTCAGCGCGCACCCGTTCTTCTCCGCGAAGAAGCGCGCAGCGTCTTCGGCCGGGGTGATCTCGCCACGATCGTTCGCCACCTGCCCACCCTTGAAGGGCACGAGCGGGTCTTCGGTACCGAGGAAGAACGCCAGCGGCACCGGGCGCGACAGGGGGCAGTCGGCCTGCAGCTTCGTCGAGAGCCCCCCGGTGATGCTCGCGGCACCCGCCAGGCGATCCGCGAGCCGGCACACGAGGGTGAGGGTCATGAAGCCGCCGTTCGACATGCCCAGCACGTAGACCCGGGACCGATCGACCCCTCGCCGCTCGACGAACTCGTCGATGACCGAGGCGAGGAACTTCACGTCGTCGACGCCCTGCTTCGCGGCCGGGCCCACGTCGCGGGCGTCGTGCCACGAACGATCGACGCCCTCGGGGAGCACCAGCGTGAAGCCCTCGCGGCGCGCGATCGACAGGAGCCCGGAGAGCTTCTCCAGGCCAGCCGCCGTGCCGAGCCGCCCGTGGAGCGCGATCACCAGCGGGGCGCCCCGCGGCGCCTCCCACGAGAGGAAGGCCCGGGAACGACCGTCGATCATCAGGGACCCCTCACGCAGCGCCGGGTCGACCCGGTCGACGTGCGCACACGAGAGCGCCAGCAACAGCAGCGTGAGGAGCCGGCCCTTCATTCGCGCATCAGCGCGGCGCCCCAATGGAACCCGGCGCCGAGACCCGCGAACGCCACGAGGTCGCCCTGCTTGATCTTCCCGCTCTTGCGGCACTCGTCGTACGCGATGGGGATCGTCGCGGCCGTGGTGTTCCCGTAGCGCTGGATGTTGTTGTACATGCGGTCGTCGCTCAGCTTGAGCTGCTTCTGCACGCCCTCGCTGATGCGCAGGTTCGCCTGGTGCGGAATCAGGAGCTTCACGTCGTCGAGCTTGAGCTCGCACTTGGCGAGCACCTCGTGCACCGCCTCGGGCATCTTGGTGACGGCCATCTTGAAGACGTTGCGGCCTTCCATCACCGGCACGAAACGCCCTTCGCGCACCTGGGCCTCGTCGAAGTACGGGCGGTATTTGAAGCCGGCGGCGGGCACGTAGAGGCTCTCGACGTCGCGCCCGTCGGAGTGCAACGCGAAGCCGAGAATGCCGCGCTGCGGATCGTCGGTGGGCGCCAGGCAGATCGCGCCCGCGGCGTCGCCGAAGAGCACCGTGAGGTGGCGGAACTTCGAGTTCCAGTCCCGCTCCGCCTGGGGGATGGCCTCGTTCGACCGGCCGAGCACCACCTCCCACGCCTGCTTGCTGAAGGGCATGAAGCCGGAGTGGATCTCGGCGCCGATGAAGAGGAGCTTCTTCGCCGCGCCCGCGCGGATGAGCGCGTCGGCGACCTGCAGGCCGTACACGAAGCCGGAGCACTGCTGGCGGATGTCGAGCGCGGGGATGCTGCCGATGCCGAGCTTCGCCTGCACCAGGCTGCCCACGCCCGGGAAGTAGTAGTCGGGCGTCATGGTGGCGACGACGATGTAGTCGACCTCCGAGGCCTTCCAGCCCGCGTTGTCGAGGGCCTTGTTGGCCGCGGCCACGGCGAGATCGCTGGTGCCGGTGCCCTCGTTGACGAAGTAGCGCTGTTCGATGCCCGAGCGCTCGCGGATCCAGTCACTCGTGGTGTCGCAGATCATCGTCATGCGCTCGTTGGGAACCAGCACCTCACCGGTGACGAAGCCTGAGCCGTAGATCCGCGAGTGGGCCTGAACCATGTGATGCCTCCCAGAAGTGAAAACGAGCCGGGCGAATATCGCGCGCACCCACCGAGGCAAAGTGAAGGCGACCGACACGCCGCGTCACGCAGTGCGTAAACCGGTTCGCACCCCGACTGCGCCCGGGCGTTGCAGTGATGACCCGGCAGCATGATCAGACGTGGGCAGCGCACCTCGGTGCGGGAAGCGGTGAATGAGCAAGCCGAAGCGCTGTTGTCTTTGTCGGGCCAGCGGCTGCGCGAGGGCACGGTGCTGATCGCCCAGGAAGGCGAGGAGCTGCTCGGGGTGGCCGTGCTGAAGCTCAGCGGCGGAGAGGCGGAGATCGTCTCGTTGGTGACCGACCCCAACCATCGGCACCGCGGCGTGGGGCGCCAACTGGTGTTGGAGATGTGCAAGCGCGCGCGGCTCGCGGGGTGCGGGGTCTTGAGGGTGCGCATCGCGAAGACCGACGACGGCGTGCTGGGCTTCTTCCGGGGGCTGGGCTTCGACGACACGCACCTCGCGCTCGATCTGGCCCTGTGATCAGCTCGGAGGTGCATGCGCGAAGCGTGGGCCCTCGACGACTCGATTCACTTCCTCAACCACGGGAGCTACGGCGCGACTCCGCGCGTGGTGCTCGAGCGGCAGCGGGCGCTGCGCGACCGCCTCGAGTCGGAACCCGTGCGCTTCATGGCCCGCGAGCTCGAGCCGCTGCTCGACGACGCGCGCCGCGCCCTGTCAGCCTTCGTGGGCGCCCGGGCCGAGGACCTGGTCTTCGTCACCAACGCCACGACGGGCGTCAACGCGGTGGTGCGCTCGCTCGACTTTTCCGAAGGCGACGAGCTGCTGACCACCTCGCACGGGTACAACGCCTGCACCAACGTGCTCCGCTACGTCGCCGAGCGCACTGGCGCACGGGTGGTGGTCGCTGACGCCCCCTTCCCGGTCGATGGTGCGGAGGCGTTGAAGCGATCGGTCCTCGCGCACGTGACCCCCCGTACGAAGTTGGTGGTGCTCGACCAGATCACCA
>JBBRUE010000247.1:0-8663 GCA_038248085.1 Myxococcales bacterium
AGCCCGGACCGGTGGGGCCGCGTGCTGCTTCAGAGGCGCGAAGCGCTGCGGGCCCGCGAGGTCGGGAGAAAGGAACGTCAGCTCACCGAGCTCGACTACCTCCTCGGCGTGTTCGACGGCCACCGCATGGGCGCGCTGCGCTTTCGGGTCGAGGGGGGGCCATTCCTCGATGACGACAGGGAGTTGGCGTCGCCTCCGTGGGCCTCGCTGCGAGAACTCGAACACGCCAGTCGGGAGCTGGAGAAGCCCGACGCAGAACGAAACCCCTCCTGGTCGAAGTGGCTGAGGCTGCTGGTCGCTCCTGGTCGCTCGTTGGGGGGCGCCCGCCCGAAGGCGAGCGTGATCGACGAGCATGGCCGCCTGTGGATCGCCAAGTTCCCCAGCGAGCGCGACACCTGGAACGTGGGCGCGTGGGAAGCGGTCGCACACCAACTGGCGCGGGCGGCAGGCGTCGAAGTGCCGGAAGCCCGATGCCAGCGCTTCGGGCGTGGCCACCACACCTTCTTGGCGCGGCGCTTCGACCGACCAGACCACGGGGGGCGGCTTCACTTCGCTTCGGCGATGACGATGCTCGAGCGGCGCGACGGCGAGGAAGGGGCCAGCTACCTCGACCTGGCCTCATTCCTCATCCAGAACACGCAGGGGGTCGGGAGCGCGCTCGAACAGCTCTGGCGCCGGATCGTCTTCAGCGTCTGCAGCTCGAACGTCGACGATCATCTGCGCAATCACGGGTTCCTGATGCTGACGGGGCGGAATGGAGGCTGGGCGCTGGCCCCCGCCTACGACGTGAACCCGGTGGCGACTGGTGACGGGCTCACCCTCAACATCTCCGAGACCGACAACCGGCAGGACCTCTCGCTGGTGCTCGAGGTCGCAGGGCACTTTCGGCTGAAGGGCGGCCGGGCCACGTCGATCGTGAGCGAAGTTCGGAAGGCGGTCCGGGGCTGGCCCAAAGCGGCGCGCGCCCTCGGGCTCTCTCGAAGCGAACAGGAGCGCATGGCCCCGGCCTTCCGCCTTGCTGACGGTCCGTGATGATTCCGACGCAGAGGACGGGGGGACGTGAAGCCTGGCCACAGCCGCTCGTGGGCTGAACTTCAGAGCGCGCTGCACACCTCGGGGTGCGCCGCGACGAGGGCCTGCACGCCCTGCAACAGCGTGTCGCACTCGGCTCGAATCTCGGCGGCCTTCGTCCTGAGCGGGCCGTAGTGACCCAGCGAGCCGCCCTGGACGCGCAACATCACCGCTGCGTACTCGGCCGCGAACCCTGGGCACTCTTTCTCGAGCTGCTGAAAGACGGCTCCGTCACCGGTGCCCCAGTTCTGCCAGTTGGCCGCCGTGCAGGTGACGCCCTCGGCGTAGGCGCTCAGGAAGCAGCCTCGCGTCGAGGCCCGGTACTGGGCGAAGAGAATCGGCAGCTGCGGGCTCGAGCCGCGCGAGTCGTAGCTGGTCTGCCAGGCGCCGGCCTCGGCGCTGTCGGCGGTGGTGTTGGTGGCCGAGGTATCGCGCCCGGTGCAGTGTTCGCCCGAGCTCTCGCGCATGCCCAGGCCGATCAACAGCGTGTACGTATGGCGGAACGTGTCGAGGCCGGCGATGGCGTTGCTCATGTTCAGCGCGGAGAACTCGGCGCTGTACCAGGCCAGCGCGTCACGTTGCGTGTTGGTGGTCTTCGCCATCGAGACGACCGCGATGTCCGATCGCATCGGCGCGCACACCCCTCGCGCGAACGAGAGCGCCACGCCCTTGATGTAGCCGCGCGGCATCTGGCCGCGATTGCGCCACTGGTAGCGGTAGCACGCGGAGCCCACGGCCAACGCCTTGATGGCGTCGACCTGCACACCGGCGTCAGCAGGAGTCCCTGCGTCGGGGGTGGAAGTTCCAGCGTCCACTCCAGCGTCCACTCCCGCGTCGACACCCGCATCGACGGCCGGTGTTCCTGCGTCGAGCGCGGTCCCCGCATCGACGGTTCCCGCATCGTCGAGCGCCGCGCCAGCGTCAGTGCCCCCCACGGCGCCGGCATCGAGCATTTCGGGGACGCCGCCACAGCCCGTGTACGCCAGCGCGATGAAGAGCAACGACCGGTGAAACGAGACCACGGGAACCCCCATCGCGAGCGAAGTGCTGATGCTCGCAGGTCCGGGAACGTTCGTCACAGCCACTCCATCGCGGACGGCTCGGTCGCTCAATCTGATGGCTGTGCACGAAGCGTCGGCGTCCAAACCCCCGGCAATGCTCCCTTCCCGGGTGCGGCCCGAATGCTGCTCACCCCGTCGTCGTGACCCTTCAGCGCGAACACAGGAGCTCGGGATTCGGAGCGGTTTCACCCCTGGTGCGCCTCGCGCTGCTCGGGTTGTTGATGGCGCTGCCCGCCTGGGGGCAGAACCTGGTGCGGGGCGAGCGGCTCTACCGCGCCCGCTGCAGCTCATGTCACGCCCTCGAAGAGAACGGGCCCGGGCCCCGCCACCGCGGTCTGTTCGGTCGCCAGGCCGGCACGCAGCCGGGCTTCGATTACTCGCCGGCGCTGGCGATCGCGGGCTTCACCTGGAATGCGCGGACGCTCGATCGCTGGCTGCGCAACCCCAACACCATGGTGCCCGGCAACGCGATGAAGGTGCGGCTGGCCAACAAGGAAGCCGATCGCGTCGACCTCATCGCGTGGCTCATGGCGTCGACCGGTGCGCCTGACTCGGTGATCGCCCGCTGACGGCGACGGCCGCTCAGCCCGCGGCGCACGAACGCCGTCAGCGCGCGCAGATCGAACGGGTGTGCAGCTGGATCTCCGTGAGCGCCCGCTGACCGCCACGCGGCTCAGCCAGCGGCACCGCCCCGGCGCACGTACGCGGCCAGCGCCCGCGGATCGAACGGGATGCGCAGCCACAGCTCGCCCATCGCCGGTTGCGCGTCGCCCACGTAGAGCAGGTGCGTGAGGTACTCGGGGAACTCGGCGGAGAGCGCCCGGGCCTGGACCGCCGGAAGGGCGAGCAGCGTCACCTCGGGGCGACGCGCCACGATCCGCTCGCGCAGCGCGCTCACGTCCCCGGGGGCGACGAGACAATCGGCCACGCGCCCCAGGGCCTCGCTCTCGGCGCAGGGGGCCCCGACCCACAGGGCGCGCAGTGCGGCCTCCGGCGCGCGGTTCTGCACCGGCGGCAGTGCGAGCGAGAAGGACGTCCCCACCCCTCCCGGGCCGGGCCCGACTGAGAGGTGCCCGCCGTGGCTCTCGACGATGGACCGCGACACGGCGAGCCCCAGCCCGGTGCCCTCGCCGACGCCCTTGGTGGTGAAGAAGGGCTCGAAGATGCGCTCGCGCAGCGCTTCGCGCACCCCCGGGCCGGTGTCGCTCACCACCAGCACTGCCCGTCCTCGTTCGTCGGTGAAGCTCGACAGCCCGAGCCCCCGCGGCCCGTGGTCGACGAGCTCGAGGGCGTGTACGGCGTTGATGACGAGGTTGACCACCACCTGGACGAGGCGAGGCGACGATGCCAGCACCGTCGGTACGGCGCGCAGGTCGAGCGCGACGCCCGCCACCGAGCGCCAGTGCGCCCGGGTGAAGCTGAGCGCCGCGGAGAGGATCTCACACGGGTCGATCGGCGCGAGCTGCGCCGACTGGGGCCCGGAGAAGGCCCGCAGCTCGCCGACGATGCGGGCGACCCGCTGCGCGGCGTCCCTCGCCTCGCTGAGCGCCTCCCTCACGTCGGCGGGGAGGCTCGGCTGGGCGCTGAGCGCGAACTCGAGGTTCGCCAGGACCACCGACAGCGGGTTGTTCACCTCATGGGAGACGCCCGCCGCGAGCGTCCCCATCGAGCTCAGGCGTTCGGCAAACTCCAGTTGCTTGCGCGCGAGCAGCAACTCGGTGAGGTCCCGCAGCGCCAGCACCACGCCGAAGTTCTGCGTGCCGTGGCGCAGTGCCGCCGCCGTGCCCACCACGTTCCGGTCGCCGCCTTCCCGGGCCAGGGTGCCCTCGAGCGCCACCCGGCCACGCTGCTGGGCGTTGCGGACCGGGTCGCCCTGGATCACGGCGCCGTCGGTGGACCGCAACGGCACCACCACCGACAGGGGCTGGCTCACTGCCTGCGCCGTCACCCGGCCGACGAGCTGCTCGGCGGCGTCGTTGAGGTAGGTGACGAGGCCGTCCGCGTCGGTGGTGAAGATCGCCTCGTCGATGCACGAGAGGGTGGTGCGCAGCGTCTGCTCGCGCCGCCGCAGCCTCCGCTCGTTCGCGCTGCGCGCCAGCGCGATGGTGACGACGTTCTGCAGGTCGGGCTTCTTGAAGGGCTTGAGCAGGTAGCCCATGGGCTCGGTGGCCTGTGCGCGCTCCATGGTCTTCGGGTCGCTGTGCGCGGTGAGGTACACCACCGGCACGTCGAAGCGCTCGCGCAGCAGGGCCGCGGTCTCGACGCCGTCCCGGCTCCCCTGGAGGTGGATGTCCATCAACACCAGGTCGGGGTTCTCGCGTTCGACCAGGCGTACGGCGGTCTCCGCGTCGGCCGCCACGCCGCGCACGTCGAAGCCGAGGCTCGTGAGGTGGCGCTCGATGTCGAGGGCGAGGATGGCCTCGTCTTCGACGATGACGAGGCGCCGGGTGGGGGCGGGTTCTGCGGCGATGGAGATCACGGGAGGGCCCCTTCGAAGCTGAGGATGACGCGCGTGCCGGCGGTGGTCTCGAAGCGGAGGTCGCCCCTCAGCTGCCGGGCCAGGGCGTGCACGAGCTCGAGGCCGATGTGTCCCTCGCGCCGCACCACGCCATCCTTCATGCCGGCGCCGTCGTCCTCGACGGAGAGACGGACCTGGGCGCCGGTACGCGCGGCGCGCACGGTGATGGTACCGCCGCGATCGGGCCCGAAGGCGTGCTTGAAGGCGTTGGTGATCAGCTCATTGACGAACAGCCCGCAGGGGATGGCGGTCTCGAGTGGCAGCTCGATGTCGTCGGCCTCGATGCGCAGCACCACCTGCGGGGCATCGGCCCGCGTCCACGCGTGGGCCACCTGCTCCCCGAGCGTCCGCAGGTAGTCGCTGAGCTCGATGCGGGCGAAGGTGCCCGTCTGGTAGAGCTTCTCGTGCACCAGCGAGATGCTGTTGATGCGGTCGCGGCACTCCTTGAGCACGTCGGGCCCGGGCGTCGCCGAGGCGAGGTCGAGCAGGCTGGCGATGAGCTGCAGGTTGTTCTTTGCCCGGTGGTGGAGTTCCTTGAGCAGGGTCTCCTTCTCTCGCAGCGAGGCCTGAAGTGCCTCCCGCGCCTGCTTGCGCTCGGTGATGTCGACGATGGAGCTGAGCACCAGTTGTCCCCGGGCCGTCTGGAACGGCGAGAGGCCGATCTCCACCGGCACCTCGCGCCCGTCCTTGCGCAGGGCGAAGAGCTCGCGACCTGCGCCCATGGGGCGCGCGCGCGGGTCGCCGAAGAACGAAGCGCGCTTGCCGTCGTGACCGTGGCGGAAGCGGGCCGGCAACAACTGGTCGACGTGGCGCCCGACCAGCTCGTCGCGCGGATACCCGAAGATCTGCTCGATCTGCGCGTTGACGAGGACCACGCAGCCCGTCGCGTCGACGAGCATCATGCCGTTGGGCGCCGCCTCGATCGCGAGCCGGAACTGCTCCTCGGCGCGCTTGCGCTCGGTGAGGTCGACCACCGAGGCCAGCACGTAGGTCCCGGCCGGGGTGCGCAGCGGGGTGAGGCCGATCTCCACCGGCACCCGGTGGCCGTCGCGGTGGCGCCCGTAGAGATCGCGACCCGCGCCCATCGGCCGCGTCTCGGGCAGCGCGAGGAACTGCTCGCGGTGCCTGCGGTGCACGTCGGGCATCCCGTCGACCAGGAACTCCACCGACCGCGTCAGCAGCTCGGTGCGCGCATAGCCGAACAGCGTCTCCAGCTGCCGGTTGAGGTCGACGATCACGCCCGTCGCATCGACCACGAGCATGCCCACCGGGGCCGCGTCGAAAGCCTCCTGGAAAAACGCCAACGGTCGATTCACGCCAACTCTCCAGTCCGAGCTGCCCGGCGGGTGTACCACCGATGCTCCAAAGACTCCGGCGGCGGGACTATTTCCCCTCCATGCCGGGTCGACTGCAGGGTGAAATTGACTGACAGGTGTCCTCGCGTGGCTTCGGGTTGGGCGGCGGCCCCCGAGCTCCGCGCCGCATGTGTGGGCGGCTGACCCTGCACGCGGCGAACCCGACGGGGCTTGCCCCCGGGCCCTGTTGGCGGGATGGACAGACGTGACCGACTTTCCCGGCAACGTCACCCCGTTCGACCGCCTCGAGCCGGAGGCGCTCGCCTTCCTCACCCAGCACCTGCGCGAGGAACACTTCACCGCCGGCGCCGCCCTCGTCTCCCCAGCGCAAGGCGAGCCGGAGCACCTCTTCATCGTGGGCCGGGGCACCGTTCGCGGGCAGGTGGCCAGCGCTCCGCAAGAGGGCGAGCTGGTGCTCACCCGCGGCGACTGCTTCCCCGTCGGAGCGCTCTCCGGTCGTCGCCCCTCGGCCAACCGCTACGTCGCTGACACTGACGTGGTGATGTTCCTGCTGCCGGCGGCGCGGTTCCACGAGCTGATGGTGGTCAGCCCCGCCTTCTCGCGCTTCTGCAGCGGCTACCTGTCGCGCCTGGTGAGCGAGTCGCGCCGCCAACTGCAGGCCCACTTCACCGAGCAGACCGGCGCCCAGCAGTCGCTCCACCTGCCGCTCCATCAGCTGATCAAGCGCGCCCCCGTCTCGGTCACCGCGACGGCGACGATCCAGCGCGCGGTCGAGTTGATGGGCGAGCAGCACGCGGGCTCGGTGATCATCGTCAGCGACGACGGCGTCCCGCGGGGCCTGCTCACCCAGTCCGACGTGGTGCGCCGCGTGGTGCTCGGCCGGGTGCCGCTGGAGCGACCCGTCACCGAGGTGATGACGCCGAACCCCACCACGCTGCCCGAAGCCGCGACGGCCGCCGACGCGATGGTCACCATGGCCTCGCGCGGCATCCGTCACCTGCCGCTGGTGGACGGGGCCGGGCGCCTGCGGGGGGTCGTCTCGGAGCGTGACCTGTTCGCGCTCCAACGCGTGGGCCTCTCGCGGTTGCGCCGCGCGATCGAGACCGCCGCCGACACCGAGGCGCTCCAGCAGCCCCTGCGCGACGTGCGGCAAGCGGCCTTCGGCATGCTGGCGCAGGGCGTGGGCGCGGAGCAGGTGACGCAGTTCATCTCCAGCCTCAACGACGCGGTGACCAGCCGGGTGATCGCGATCTCCGCGCGCCACCACGCGCTCGACGACGTCCCCTGGGCGTGGCTCGCGTTCGGCTCCGAGGGCCGCACCGAGCAGACCTTCTTCACCGACCAGGACAACGGCCTCGTCTTCCTCGCGGCGCCCGGGCCCGAGCGCGAGGCCGTGCGTGCCCGGCTGCTCGCCTTCGCCGGCGACGTGAACCAGGCCCTCGACCGCTGCGGCTTCCCGCTGTGCAAGGGCCACATCATGGCGGGCAACCCGTCGTGGTGCCTGACCCTCGAGGAGTGGAAGGCCCGCTTCTCGGAGTGGATCACCCGCCCGCACCCCGAGGCGCTGCTCCACGCCACCATCTTCTTCGACTTCCGCGCGATCGCCGGGCGCAGCGAGTTGGCGGCGCAGCTCCACGCGCACCTCCTCCCGTTGGCCGGTGGCAACGACACGTTCCTGCGCCTGCTCGCGGCGAGCGCGCTGACCGTGGCGCCGCCGCTGGGGCTGATTCGAGACTTCGTCACCGAGCGCGACGACGACGGCCGGGCCTTCGTCGATCTCAAGAAGTTCGGGTCGCGCCTCTTCGTCGACGCGGCCCGGGTGCTGGCGCTCGCGAATGGCATCGACGTGGCATCGACGCTCAGCCGCCTGCGAAGGACGGCGAAGCTCCCCGGTGGTGCAGGCGACGAGGTGGACGCGCTGGGTGATGCGTTCAACTTCCTGCAGCTGTTGCGGCTGCGACGGCAGCAGCTCGCCTCCGACAACCGCATTCTCATCTCCGAGCTCAACCAGCTCGACCGACGCATCCTCAAGGCTGCGTTCGGCCAGGCGAAGAACCTGCAGCTGCGGCTCAAGCTGACCTACCAGCTGTGACTTCGGGGCTCAGTGGCCCGACGACTTCGACGCGCCCAGCCCCGTCTCCGAGCGGACCTGCTGTGCCTCGAAGGCCACCCGCTCCGCCGCCGCGCGCGGGGTCTTGTCGGTGATCGAGAACAGCCAGATGCCCACGAAGGCGATGGTCATCGAGAACAGCGCCGGCGAGGTGTACGGGAAGAGCGCCGAGCCCGCCGGGTTCCCCAGCACCGCCTCCCACACCGACGGAGAGACGATGGTCAGCCCGAGCGACGAGCCGAGCCCGAGGAAGCCGCCGACCACCGCCCCGCGCGTCGTGCAGTTGCGCCACAGCACCGACATGAACAGCACCGGGAAGTTGGCCGAGGCGGCGATGGCGAACGCGAGCGAGACCATGAAGGCGATGTTCTGCTTCTCGAACGCGATGCCCAGGCCGACCGCCACCACCCCCAACGCCAGCGTGGTGATGCGCGAGACCCGCAGCTCGGCCGCGCTGTCGGCCTTGCCGTTCTTGAAGACCGTCGCGTAGAGGTCGTGCGAGACCGCCGTCGCGCCCGAGAGCGTGAGGCCGGAGACCACCGCGAGGATGGTGGCGAACGCGACGGCCGAGATGAAGCCGTAGAACA
>JBBRUE010000248.1:0-8566 GCA_038248085.1 Myxococcales bacterium
GGTCCGGCTCGGTCGGGGGCGGGGTCTCCTTGCGCTGCGTGCGCGTGGGGGCGGGCTCCGATGGCGTGGGCTTCGTCGCCACGGGCGTGGGCCGGGTCGGTTCGACCGCGGGGGGCGCCTCGGTGGGCGTGGGCCTGGCCCCCGCGCCTCCGAACGAAGTGGTCAGGAGGTCCATCACGCCCTGCAGGCCCTTCGCCGGCAGGGTGCCATTCTTGTCGAGGGCGAACGTCTTCTTCGCCTTCGGAGGGCCCGCTTTGGTCAGCACCTGGAGATCGAGCGAGAGCGCCTTGCCCTTCTTGACCACGTTGCCGCTGACGAAGAAGGCCACCGACTCCTTCCTGGCCTTCTTCCAGTCGGGCTTCCCTGCGGTGGTGGTCTTCGTCGCCGCGACGCAGTCGGCGGTATCGCAGATGGTTCCCACGATCTGGTTGCGCACGCCGGTCGTGCTAGGGCCGGTGAAGCTGGGAAACGAGATGCGCTGGGCGGCCGCGGCCGTCGCGGTCACGCCGAGGAGGACCATGGCGAGTCGGAAATTCATGCGTGGGGGAGTGTAGCCCTGCAGGCGTGCTAGGAAAGTCTTCGAATGAGTCCAGCCAACCCGGCGCTCGCCCAGTTCATCCGGAGCATCCCGCTGTTCTCCCTGGTCGACGACGCCGACCTCAACGACGTGTTGCGGCTCTTCAGGCCCGTCGAGCTGAGCGCCGGCGACGTGCTCTTCGGCGAAGGCGACCCCGGCAAGGCGATGTGGGTGCTCAGCGAGGGCACCGAGGTCTCGGTGGCGTCTACCGCCGGCCAGAACCGCCCGGTGGTCGTCGCCTATGCCCGCAAGGGTGACGTGCTGGGAGAGATGGCGCTGATCGACGATGGCCCGCGCTCGGGGACGGCGATCGTCACCCAGTCGGGGCCGGCCCACCAGATCGACGCCGACGAGTTCCAGTCGATGCGGGGCAGCTTCGTGCCCGCGGCCTTCAAGGTGCTGCGCAAGCTGTCGGTCGATCTCTGCGCCCGGCTTCGGCACACCGACGAGCGCATCGTGCCCTCGGGCGACTCGGGGATCCTGACCCCGCCGCTGCCTCGTGGCCCGCGCCCGGACACCGCGATGCTCGATCGCTACCCGGCCTTTCACGGCCTGCCCGCGGTGGTGAAGTTCGCGCTCGCCCAGAAGCTCGAGGTCATCGCCCTCGAGGGCATGACGACGATCTTCGCCGAGAGGGAGAAGGCCGACGGCGCGTACTTCCTCGTCGAGGGCGAGGTGTCGGTCGGCCGCAATGGCAAGACGCTGGCGAACCTCCCCGCGGGGACCATGTTCGGGGTCGTGGCCTGCATCGACGCGGGGACGCGCTCGGCGAGCTGCATCGCGACCGGGCCCGCGGTGCTGCTCAAGATGAGCGACCGCGACTTCGACCAGCTCTTCGCCGCCGGGCACCGCTTCGCCTTCCAGATGGTCGATCTCGTCGCGCGCCAGTTGGTTCAGCACGTGCGTGATGCGAACCACATGTTGCCGCTCCCGGGGCGGAAGTCGGGCATCGCCAAGGTCTCGAAGCCGGTCGAGACGATGCTCCCGTCGGCGCCGTCGGAGAACGATCTCGACGTCATCTCCACCGCGCTGGAGGTCGAGGATGCCCTGCCGATCGAGTTGGAGCTCGACCTGGGCGAGTTCACCGCGGAAGCCGAAGCCCTCGGCTAATCGGGCTGGTTCACTTGATTTAGCGGCCCGGAGTCCTTAGGGCTGTCTCCAAGGAGCATCATCCATGTCCGTCAACATCCAGCTCGAGTGGACCCCGAACCCCAGCACCCTCAAGTACGTCGTCGACACGGCCCTGCTGCCCCGTGGCGCGATGAACTTCATCAACCGTGACACCGCGGTCGAGAAGTCGCCTCTGGCCCTGAAGCTGTTCGACATCAAGGGCGTCACCGCGGTGATGCTCGGCACCAACTTCGTGACCGTCACCAAGGGTGACGACGGCGAGTGGGACGAGCTCAACGACGGCGTGATGCTGGCGATCGACACCCACCTCACCGCGGGTGACGTGGTGGTGAAGCCTGAGGTGCTCGCGGCCTGGAGCGCGGCGGCGGCGGCGGTCGGCGGCACCTCGATGGACCAGCGGGTCCGCGAGATCCTCGACCTGGAGATCCGGCCGGCGGTGGCGATGGACGGCGGCGACATCACCCTCGATCGCATCGAGAACGGCGTGGTGTACCTGCACATGCAGGGCAGCTGCGCCGGGTGCCCCTCGTCGACCGCGACGCTCCGCATGGGCATCGAGACCCGGCTGCGCGAGGCGATCCCCGAGATCGTCGAAGTCGTGGCCGTCTGACGTCATGAAGGCCCGCGAAGCGGTCGAGGCGAAGCACGTTCGCCGGGAGCTGCTGCCCAACCAGTCCCTCGAGCTGCTCAAGACGCTGCACCTCGTCACCCGCGACGGGCAGCTCAACGCCGACTCGCGCCGCAAGCTCAAGCAGGTCAACCACCTGGTGGGCCTGGTGCAGCCGGCGCTCGACGACGTGCTCGAGCGGGTGCCCGCGCCGCTGGTGGTCGACGTGGGCAGCGGCAACGCCTACCTCGGCTTCATCTTGTACGAGCTGTTCCTCAAGGATCGCGGGTCGGGGGAGCTGCTCAACGTCGAGTCGCGACCCGAGCTCACCGCGCGCGCGCAAGAGCGGGCGGCCGAGCTGAAGTACGACCGCATGAAGTTCGCCACCGCGAGCATCGACGGCGCGGTCTACCCAGAGCGCATCCACGTGCTGACCGCGCTCCACGCGTGTGACACCGCGACCGACGACGCGCTGGCGGTGGCGATTCAGCACAAGGCGGAGCACGTCGCGCTGGTGCCGTGCTGCCAGGCCGAGGTCGCGCAGCAGTTGAAGGACGCGCGCCCCAGGGTCGACTCGGCGATGCAGTCGCTCTTCTCGCACCCCTGGCACCGCCGGGAGTTCGGCTCGCACCTCACCAACGTCATCCGCGCGCTGGTGTTGGAGGCGAACGGCTACCAGGTGACGGTGACGGAGCTCGCCGGGTGGGAACACTCGCTGAAGAACGAGCTGATCCTCGCGCGCCGGGTGGGTCACGAGAACCGTATCGCCAAGACGCGCCTCGAGGCGTTGCTGGCGGCCACCGGTGTTCGGCCGAAGATCGTTCGCACGCTGGGACTCGCGTGACCGACGAGACGCTCTTCGTCGGGACGACCCCCGGGCTGGAAGGCGTGCTCGCGGACGAACTCGAGGAACTCGGGTTTCCCGGCGTGGCCACTTCGGGCGGGGTGACGGTCGAGGCGCCGGTCGGGAGCTACCGCTTCATCAACCTCTGGTCGCGCGTCGCGAGCCGGGTGCTGCTGCGCGTGGCCGACGTGCCGAACGTCGATGCGCTGCGCCGGCTGCACCTGCAGAAGTACGCGCGCGAGTTCGAGGTCGACGCGTTCGGCGAGGGTGCGGCGGTCTGGGGCCAGGCGCTCAAGTCGACGCCAGGGGCGGTGAAGCTGCTGCTCCGCGGGCAGAAGAGCCGGTGCCAGGTGAGCATCGACACCTCGGGTGAGTTGCTGCACTTCCGCGGCTACCGGCAGGAGGTCGGCCGGGCTCCGATGCGCGAGACCCTCGCCGCGGGCGTGCTGCGGCTGGCGAAGTGGAAGCCTGAAGAGCCCCTGTGGGACGTGATGTGCGGCTCGGGGACGATGCTCATCGAGGCGGCGGAGCTGGCTGCCGGGCTCGCGCCGGGGCGCAATCGCAAGTTCGCCTTCGAGACGTTTACCTCGCATGACGAGGCGTCCTGGAAGGCGCTGCCGCGGTCGCGTGACGCGGTGAAGGCGGACGTGTTCGGGAGCGATCTCAACTCGGGGGCCCTCGGGACGGCGCGACGGAACGCGAAGCGGGCCGAGGTGTTCGAGTTGCTCAAGCTCGAGCGGCTCGACGCGACGAAGCTGCCGAAGCGGAGCGGGTCGGGGCTCGTCATTGCCAACCTGCCGTACGGCAAGCGCGTCGGAGAGCGAGACGAGATCGGCCAGCTTTATCGCGCGGTGGGGAAGTCGCTGCGCGCGGCGTGTCCCGGCTGGTACTTCGCGTTCCTGCTCGAGGAAGGCGCCGAGCACCTGGGCGTGGAGATCGCCGAGCGCCACCGGGTGTCGAACGGCGGCCTCGAGTGCGAAGTGGTGCTGGGCCAGCTCTCACCCCAGACGCCCTCGCCCCCGAGCGCCCTCACTTTCCCTTCTTCTTCGCGGCAGGCTTGACCGGTTCACCCGGCGCGACCTTCGCCTTCGCGTCCTTCGCCCGCAGCAGCTCGAGAATCGGCGCGAAGTCACCGTCGACGGCCACGCCCCAGCCCTCGACGCGGAACACGTCGGCCAGCAACTGCTTCCCGGTCGCGTCGTCCGCCATCCGTCCGAAGGTAGCGATGACATCGTTGATCCGCCCGGGCGGGAAGAAGTCGCGCGCGGCGATCACCTCGTTGGGAAGGTTGCCGGTCGAGGCGATGACCCGGAAGTCACTGACCGGCGGCGCGTCGGTGCAGCCATCGGCGGTGACCTCTTTGCCCGCGGGGACCTCGTCGGCGAAGGTGGCGCCGACGTCGGCGGTGCCGGCGCGGACGGCCTTGCACACCGACGGGTGATCGCCGGCGAAGGTCTCCGAGGCGAAGTACCCGTTCGGCTCGAGGCCCTCCTTCTTCAGGATCTCGCGCGAGAACAGGTAGCCCGAGGTCGAGCTCTTCCCGACCCACGCCACCTTCGTGCCCTTGAGGTCGGCGAGCGACTTGATCGCCGAGTCCTTCTTCACGAAGAACACCGCCCGGTAGAACATCGACGACTTGCGCATCGCCTTTGAGAGCGCGGCGACCTCCGGGTTCTTCTGCGAGGCGCGCACGAAGGCGAGCGGGGTGATCCACGCGAGGTCGACCTTGCCGGTCGCGAGCGCGTCGGCGAGGGCCTCGGGCGAGTCGTGGACGATCACCTTCACCGGGCTCTTGAGGTGCTTCGAGAGGTAGGGCTCGACGAGCGCGGGAACCTTCGCCGCCTGCTCCGGGCCGTAGGGCTGGGCGATGCCGAGGGTGAAGGGCTTGTCTTCGGCGAGGGCCGAGGTGGCGACGAGGGTGGCGCAGGTGAGCGCGAACGCGAGCTGGTGCATGAATCCTCCCGCGCGGGACTCTGCCGTGACTGGCGGTGTGACGCGAGCGTCAGTACGAGCGGCGATCGATCTTGATCTCCGCGATGATCGTCGCGGCGATCTCTTCGATCGACTTGGTCGTCGACGACAACCAGCGCACCGATTCCCGCTTCATCATCTTCTCGGCCGCCTCGACCTCGTAGCGACAGTTCTCGAGCGACGCGTACTTGCTGTTCGGCCTGCGCTCGTGGCGAATCTCCGCCAGCCGCTCGGGGAGAATCGTCAGCCCGAACAACTTGTCCCGGTACTGAGGGAGCGCCTCGGGCAGTTCATCGCGCTCGAAGTCTTCGGGAATGAGCGGGTAGTTCGCTGCCTTCAGCCAGAACTGCATCGCGAGGTACAGGGTGGTGGGCGTCTTTCCGCTCCGCGAGACCCCGAGGAGGATGACGTCGGCGTCCTTGAGGCCCTTCGACGATTGCCCGTCGTCGTGCGCCAGCGTGAAGTTGATGGCCTCGATGCGGCTGGTGTAGGCGTCGGCGTCGGACATGTTGTGAAAGCCGCCGATGGTCTTCGTCGACCGCACCCCGAGCTCCTGTTCGATCGGCACGACGAAGGCCGCGAAGAGATCGAGCACCAGCCCCTGCGAGCCGTGCAGCTCGCTGAGCACCTCGGGGTTCACCAGGGTGGTGAAGACGATGGGGCGCTTGCCGTCGCGCGCCGCCGTGTCGTCGATGCGCTGCACCGCGGTGCGCGCCTTCGCGAGATCGTCGACGAACGGAATGCGCACCTCGCGGTAGCGGAACTGATCGAACTGGGTCAGCACCGAATGCCCATACGTCTCGGCGGTGATCCCGGTGCCGTCAGAGACGAAGAACACACTGCGCTCGGGGCTAGAAGCAGGCATCGCGACTCCGTTCTCTTTGGTGGTGCGCTGGAGGAACCGGTTTGTCATAGCAGCCACCCATGCCCCAGGCCTCCGCAACGCCGTTCGTCCTCCCGTTTCGTGAGCTGCGCATGACGGACGTCGAGAAGGTGGGGGGCAAGAACGCCTCCCTCGGCGAGATGCTCAGCCAGTTGGCCGCGCACGACATTCGCGTGCCCGACGGCTTCGCCACCACCGCCGAGGCCTTCCGCGAGCTGCTGCGCGAGAACGATCTCGCGGCCCGCATCGCCAAGCGCCTCGAGGGGCTGAACGTCGACGACGTGCCCGCGCTCACCTCCGCCGGCGCCGACATCCGCGGGTGGGTCGAGCAGGCGAAGTTCCCGGCGCGCCTCGAAGCCGAGGTCCGCGCCCACTTCGCCACGCTCGCTGCCGGCGCATCGATCTCGGTCGCGGTGCGCTCGAGCGCCACGGCCGAAGATCTCCCCGACGCGTCGTTCGCCGGTCAGCAGGAGAGCTACCTCAACGTGGTGGGCATCGACGCGGTGCTCGACCGCATGCGCCACGTCTTCGCCTCGCTCTACAACGACCGCGCCATCGCCTACCGCGTGCACCAGGGCTTCGCGCACGCCGACGTCGCGCTCTCGGCCGGCGTGCAGCGCATGGTGCGCAGCGACCTCGGCGCCTCGGGCGTGCTCTTCACCATGGACACCGAGTCGGGCTTCCGGGACGTGGTCTTCATCACCTCGAGCTACGGCCTGGGCGAGACGGTGGTGCAGGGCGCGGTCAACCCCGACGAGTTCACCGTGCACAAGCCGATGCTCGCCGCGGGCAAGGCGCCCATCGTGCGCCGCGCGCTGGGCTCCAAGCGCATCAAGATGGAGTTCGACCTCACCCCCGGCAGCGGCCCCTCGCGCCGGGTGCGCACCATCGACGTTCCGGTGGCCGACCAGCACCGCTTCTCGCTGACCGACGCCGAGGTGGTGGAGCTCGCGAAGTACGCGGTGACCATCGAGGCGCACTACGGCCGCCCGATGGACATCGAGTGGGGCAAGGACGGCCAGGACGGGCGCCTCTACATTCTTCAGGCGCGCCCCGAGACCGTGAAGTCGCGGCAGGGGGCCGACGTGGTCGAGCGCTTCCAGCTCAAGGCGCCGGGGACGGTGCTCACCACCGGGCGCGCCATCGGCCAGAAGATCGGCGTGGGTCGGGTGCGCATCGTCGCCTCGCCGACCGAGATGGACCGGGTGAAGCCGGGCGACATCCTCGTGACTGACATGACCGACCCCAACTGGGAGCCGGTGATGAAGCGCGCCTCGGCCATCGTCACCAACCGCGGTGGGCGCACCTGCCACGCGGCGATCATCGCCCGTGAGCTCGGCATTCCTGCGGTGGTCGGGTGCGGCGACGCGACGCGGACGCTGACCGAGGCCCAGACCGTCACCGTGTCGTGCTCCGAGGGGGACACCGGCAACGTCTACGAGGGCGCCCTGGCGTTCGAGGTGGAGCGCACCGCGCAGGGCGTGCTGCCCGCGCTCCCGTTGAAGCTGATGATGAACGTCGGCACGCCGAGCCTGGCCTTCGAGTTCCAGGGCATTCCCAACGCCGGGGTCGGCCTCGCGCGCATCGAGTTCATCATCAACAACGTCATCGGCGTGCACCCCCGCGCGGTGCTCGACTACCCGAACCTCGAGCCGGTGCTCAAAGAGAAGGTCGAGGCGCTCGCGTGGGGCTACGCGTCGCCGCGCGCGTTCTTCGAGCAGAAGCTCGCCGAGGGCGTGGCCACCATCGCGTCGGCCTTCTGGCCCAAGCCGGTCATCGTTCGGCTCTCGGACTTCAAGAGCAACGAGTACCGCAAGCTGCTGGGCGGCGATCGCTACGAGCCCGAAGAAGAGAACCCGATGATCGGCTTCCGCGGCGCGTCGCGCTTCATCGCGCCCAGCTTCGCCCCCTGCTTCGAGCTGGAATGCCGCGCGCTCAAGCACGTGCGCGAGACCATGGGGCTCACCAACGTCGAGCTGATGGTGCCCTTCGTGCGCACGCTGACCGAGGCGCGCCGGGTCGTCGAGTCGCTCGCCTCCCACGGGCTCAAGCGCGGGGATCACGGGCTGCGGCTGATCATGATGTGCGAGATCCCCAGCAACGCGATCCTCGCCGAAGAGTTCCTCGAGTACTTCGACGGGTTCTCCATCGGCTCCAACGATCTCACCCAGCTCACGCTCGGCCTCGACCGCGACTCGGGCCTGGTGGCCGAGGCGTTCGACGAGCGCGACCCGGCGGTGAAGTTCCTGCTCTCGCGGGCGATCTCTACGTGCCTCGCCAAGGGCAAGTACATCGGCATCTGCGGCCAGGGCCCGTCGGATCACCCCGACTTCGCGCAGTGGCTGATGGCGCAGGGCATCGGGTCGATGTCGCTCAACCCTGACACCGTCATCGCCACGTGGAAGCGCCTCGCGCAGGGTCTGCCTTCGGGGCGTTGAGCCGCGCCGTCGTGACGTAGGGTGGCCCCATGATTCGACTCGGGGTGATGGGGCTCGCGATCCTGGGGCTCTCGTGCGTGGGTTCGGTGGGCAGTCTCGACGCGGGGGCGCTGAC
>JBBRUE010000249.1:0-8547 GCA_038248085.1 Myxococcales bacterium
CGGTGCAGCTCGATCCCATCGACCCATTTGCCGGCGCCAGGCCCGACGATCCGCCGCAGTTTCCACCGATGCCACTCGAGCCCATCGACCCATTCGCCAGCACCACGCCCATCGCGCCGGTACCACCACAGCTTCCGCCGGTGGAGTTCGAGCCCATCGCGACGCCTGACGCGACCGTGCCAGCACAGCTCCCGCCGGCACAACCGCTGCCGCCGTTCGTGAGCACGGCGCCGGACACGTCCACCGAAGCCGTCGCCTCGACCTGCCCCTCTCCCCGACCCTCTCCCCCGTTGGGGGCGAGGGGGACAAGGACATGGCGGGCGTCCCAGGCGGCGTAGTGCGCTTCACGCCGCTGCTCGGCCTGCACCACGACCTCCGCGGACACCTCGACCTGCCGCGACGCCCACAGCGCGTAGTGCGCCTGCCGACGCGCCTCCCTCTCGACGCGCGCGGCCTCGCGACGGGCCGCCAGCTCCGGGCCGCCCCGACGCTCGAGCTCCGCGACCCACGCCAGCTCGCCGATCGACGGCACCAGGGCCCCCTGCTCGACGGTGAAGACGGCCCCTTCGCACGTCCCCCCCGGCGCAGCCTCGAGACCAGTGAGGGTGATGTCGATCGGCCGCTCGGAGGTCAACGCGAAGCGCTGATCGACGTCGGTGTTCTCGAAGCGCGCCTCGATGACCAGGGTGCCGTTCGTGTCGGTGTTCCAGCTGCGCGGCTCCTGCGCGACCCCGTTGGCGTTGATGAACGCCGAGCCCCGTAGCGCGACCGACGACGCGACGGTGACGCGCACGTACTCACCCCAGCGCGCCTGCAGCGGCATCTTGCGGAAGCCGACCGGACCGCACACCACCGGGGCGGCGATCTCCTCGCGCAGCCCGGTGGTCAGCACGAGGTGCGCGGTGGGAAACGAGATGCACCCGAGGAGACCGCACCCACCGAGGAGAACGAGGAGCCCGCGCATGGGCTGCCGTACGCGGCGGGAGGCCCGAAAATTCACGCCCCGGCACCTGCTGGAAAGACGAACGGCGCGAACCCCCCACAGGTCCGCGCCGCTCAGTGGTGCTGCTCGAAAGAGAAGTCAGTGCGGCAGGCCGTACTTGTCCGCGGCCACGTAGATGTGCAGCCGGGTCTCGCCGTCAGCCGTCTTCACCACGACGTCGGTGTTGCCGGTGGTGAGCCCCACGAAGACGACCTGGCGGCCCTGGCGCGTCACCCCGACCAGCGCGGGGTCGGCCACCGTCACGCTCGACACAGGCGCAGGCATCGAGACCGTCGTGGTGTGACCGACGGGCATGTTGACCTGCTTGGGCTGACCGGCGAAGGCCAGCGACGAGAGGCAGAGGGTGAGGAGCATCGGGATCCGCATGCAGCCAGACACTCCACCGTCCGTGCCACGCAGAAACTCCATCGATTTCAATGAGTTGAGTCGGTGGGACACGGGCATACCCTGCGCTCGCGCACTCCACTGGTGCAGCCCCGCTCCAGATCAGCGCTTGAGGAGGCCGTACTTCCCGATGGCGTAGAGCGCGCGCACCCCGTCCTTCCAGCCGATCTTCTTGCCCTCTTCGTAGGTGCGGCCGAAGTAGCTGATCGGCACCTCGTAGACGCGCACGTTGGCGCGGCCGACCTTCGCGGTGAGCTCGGGCTCGATGCCGAAGCGGTCTTCCTGCAGGGTGAAGGACTGCAGCACCTCGCGGCGGAAGGCTTTGTAGCAAGTCTCCATGTCCGTCAGGTTGAGGCCCGAGGTCATGTTCGAGAGCAGCGTGAGGGTCTGGTTGACCACCGCGTGCCAGAAGTAGAGGACCCGCCGGGTCTCGCCGGTGAAGCGGCTGCCGAACACCACGTCGGCGTTGCCGTCGATGATGGGCTTGAGCAACCGGAGGATGTCGCGCGGGTCGTATTCGAGGTCGGCGTCCTGGACGACGACGACGTCCCCGGTGGCCTCCGCGAAGCCGCGCCGCAGCGCCGCGCCCTTGCCGGCGTTCTTCGGCTGAAAGAGCACGCGCACCCGGTTCTCGTTCTTCGGTGCCGCGCCGTCGATCGCCGCGAGCCCCTTCGCCTGGAGCACCTCGAGCCACTCGCGGCTGCCGTCGGTGCTGCAGTCATCGACGATGAGCAGCTCCTTGGCGAAGTCGACGGCCACCACGCGCCGGAGGATCTCCGAGAGCGTCTTCACCTCGTTGAACACCGGGATGACGAGACTGACGAGCATGACGCGCGCGTACCACGGAAAGGTCGTCAGAGATTCGGGGCCTGCACCCGCACCGTGTAGCTGTGGCGACGCCCGTCGCAGTCCCACACGAGCAGCGTGGTCTCACCCACCTTCTGGCCGACGAGGATCAGCTCACCATGACCCTCCTCGAGGGTCTTCACGTCGCAGATCTCCGGGTCGCCGACGGCCACCCGCGTGAGGCACTCGATCTGCAGCACCCGCAGCTTCCCCACGTCGAGCAGCAGCGGTGCATCCTCCGGGAGCGACGACGGGACGTGCGGCACGAGGCGCCACGTCGCGAAGGCCGCCAGCAGCACCAGGCCCGCCGCCCCGGCGAAGAGGGGCCACCGGCGGCGCGGACGGATCAACGCAGCCAGCAACACCCCCATCGTCTCGAAGCGCGCGGCGGGGTCCTCCGAGAGGCCACGGGCCAGCACCGCCCGCTCCTGTGCAGAGAGTTGGCGACCGAACACCGGGGCGCCGCGCATCGCCTCACGCAGACTGCCGCGCGTCTCGCCGACGAAGGGCCGGCGACCGGTCAGCGCCTCGACCCACACCACGCAGAACGCGAACTGATCGCTCCGCGCGTCGGCGGTGCGGCCGTCGAGCTGCTCGGGCGACATCCACGCGGGGGTCCCGACGAGAGCACCGAGCTGCGTCGCCAGGAGCCCTTCGCGCGCCGGCCCCACGCCCGAGGGCAAGGGGCGCGAGAGCCCGAAGTCCGTCACGCGCACGCGGTCCGCGGCGCCGACGATGAGGTTGCGCGGCTTGATGTCGCGGTGCACCACCCCCGACTCGTGGGCCGCCGCGAGGCCGCGCCCCGCGTCGAGCAGCACCTGCCGCCGCGCCCCCGGCGACTTGCCGACGAGCCAGGCATCGAGGGTGAGCCCTTCCACCAGCTCCATGGCGATGAAGCGCCCGCCGACCCAGTCGCCGAGCTCGTACACCGTCACCACGTGCGGGTGGTTGAGGCGGGCCATCGCCTGCGCTTCCCGCTCGAGGCGCGCCTGCGACAGCTCGTCACCGGCGGCGTGGAGCAGCTTGATGGCGACCCGCCGGTTGAGAGACGCGTCGGTCGCCGCGAAGACCGCGCCCATCGCCCCCGCGCCGAGGAGCGCGTCGACCTCGTAGCGCCCCACCCGCGCGCCGGCCTCGACGGGCGGTGGCGGCAGCGGCACGTCGCTGGCCGCTTCGGCGACCGCGTGTCGGCACGACGCACAGGAATCGAGGTGCGAGGTGAGGCCCGCTCCCGTCGCGGTGTCGACCGCGCCCCGCGCGAAGCGGACCAGCTCGTTCTCGTCGGGGCACGCAGCGGCCTGCATCGCGGAGGTTCTACTTCACTACCGTGACTACCCACTGCTCGCGGTGCCCGTCGGTGAACCACAGCAGCACGGTGGTGGTGCCCGGGTGGCGCCCCTCGAGCGTGAGCGCGGTGCCGGCGACCCTCAGATCGGCGATGTCGGGATCTCCGATCGCCACCCGCTGGAGGTTCAGCGCGGTGCGCGTCGTCCGCTGACCGACCTGGAGCGAGGGCGAGAACGAGGGGGGCGGCGTGATGTCCTGGGGCGCCGTCGGAGCCGCTGCGCTCGGCGCCAGCCCGGGCCCGGTCACGGTGAGGTCGAAGCGCACCGGAGCCGGGGTGCCGGTCTTCCAGACCAGGAGCGTGGTGTGCCCCGCCGCCAGGCCGATGACGAGGAGCTCGCCGTGCCCCAGCGTCTTCACGTCAGCGATGGCGTCGTCACCGAGCGCGACCCGCTGCATGCCGGGAATGGTGAGGCTCTTCTGCGCGCCGACGGCGAGGGTGAGCGGCTGCTGGGCGAGCGAGGAGGTGGCGAGGACGACGAAGAGGGCAGCAATCCTGGGAGTCTGCATGGTGTGTTTCCTTTCGAAGGGAAGACACGGGGCCCTCGATTTTCTTGCGAAATGAGTCACAGCAGGCCGGAGAGGCTCATCGTCAGCTCGCTGTCGGCGACGCGCATGAGCGACTCGAGCTCCGAGCCGTCGAGCGAGAGGCGGCGACCGAGCGCGGCGCGGGTCTGTTCGAGCAGCCGCTCGCGAATGCGGGCCAGCCACCGCGACACGTTCGAGGCATCGCGCTGAAACATGGTGCCGATGCTCGCGAGGCTCAGGCCGTCGAGCGTGTGGAGCCGCAGCACGGTGCGGTCTTGCGCCTCGAGCCCGCCCAGCGCCTCGGTGAAGGCCGCGCGAAAATGGTCGCGGTACTGCACGCGCAACAGCGTCAGCTCGGCGTTGGGTGTGGCGAGCGTCGACTCCGGCACCGAGGACACCGCGTCTTCCCGCGCCCCGGACCGCTTCGCGTTGCTCGACACCCGCACCGCCACCGCGCGCAGCCAGGCCGAGAGCGGGCCGGTGCCGTCGTACTGGCTCAGCCTGACGGGCGTTCCACCCGACGAGACGAGGAGCCGCTCGCGCAGCAACTGCCGCAGCTCGTCGACCGGCATCCGCTGTGTCACCGCGACCCGCGCGGCCTCGCCGGCGATGCGGAGATCCAGCGCCGCGAGCGCCGCCGGGTCACCGGTCAGTGCGCGCTGGGCCAGCTCGAGGTCTTCTCGCATCGCGGCCGCAGGATCTCACAGCCGCGCCGTCGAGGGACCGAAACGAGTGGCCTCCGCGGGGCCCGCTTGCGCCCGCGCGCCTTCCCGTGATTTCAGGCCCGTTCGAAACATTTCGCCGTCTCTGGAGTCTTCATGCGCTGCCTGCTCGCCTCTCTGTGTGTCTTCGCCGTCGCCTGCGCCTCGCCCGAGAGCAGCGGGCTCGCCCTGACGCCCGAGGGCACCGGCGCGAAGGTGAAGTTCGACGTCTTCCACCAGCCGCTGCCAGAGATCCCGTTGCCCAACGACTTCGCCACGCGCTTCGACGCGACGTCGGTGACGAAGCGGCGCCTCAACGCGAGCATGGTCTCGCCGACGCAGTGGGAGTCGAAGACCCGCGCCGCCCTCGACGCCCTCGACGGCTGGGGCACGCTGGCGCCGATCTCCATCTCGTTCGACGCCGACCTCGACACCGAGAACATCATTCGCCGGCACCACGGCGACCGCTACGACACCCGCGACGACGTGCTGCTGGTGGTCGACGTCACGAAGGGCTCGCCGGACTTCTGCCAGGCGATGCCGATCGATCTGGGCGAAGGCCTCTTCCCCGCCCGCCTCGATCGCCCCGCGTACTACCCGGACGATCCGCGCGGCGGCCTCACCAACCTCGTCTTCGAAGAGGTGGAGGAGGACCTCAACGGCAACGGCGTGCTCGACCCCGGTGAAGACACCGACATGGACGGGGTGCTCGATCACCCCAACACCCGCAGCCCCAGCGACCCGACGCTGATCACCTTCTACGAGCGCGAGACGAAGACGCTGCTGGCGCGGCCGGTGATGCCGCTGCGCGAGGCCACCACCTACGCGGTGGTGTTGACGAAGGCGCTGGTGGACACGAAGGGCCAGCCGGTGCGCTCGCCGTTCCGCTACGTGAACCACGCCGCGCAGAGCAAGGCGCTGCAGCCGCTGGCCGACCAGTGCCTCGCGGGGCTGGGGTACTCGGTGGGCGACGTGGCGTTCGCGTGGAGCTTCACCACCCAGGCGTGGACCCGGCCCCTCGTGGCGGTGCGTGATGGGCTCTATGGCCTCGGGCCGCTCGCTCGCCTGGCCACCGAGTTCCCGGCCGAGATGACGCTGCGCGAGGCACGCGCGCGGGCGACGGGGGTGTACCCGCGCATCGTGCCCAACAGCCTCTTCATCGGCATGGCCAAGAGCCTGTACAGCCAGTTCGGGAGCGGGAACTCGAGCGCCCAGGAGAACCTCTTCTTCGACAACTTCGGCTTCGTCGACTTCCACGCGGTGGGCACCATCGACTCGCCGCAGTTCTTTCCGCGCTTCGGCGACGACGGCGTCACCCAGCTGCCGCTGACTGATCAGATCTGGAAGCTCGACCCCGACACCGGCGCGGCGTTCACGCGGCACGAGGGCGTCACCTACTGGCTGATGGTGCCGAAGCACCGAACCGGCCCGGCGCCGGTGGCGATCTTCGTTCACGGCCACGGCTCGAACAAGTTCGACGCGATGAACGTCGCCGGCTTCCTCGCGCGCATGGGCATCGCCACCCTGGGCATCGACGGGGTCAGCCACGGCGTGGGCGTCGACCCGGTGCTCCTCGAGGTGGTCAAGGGCCAGTTCAAGCAGCGCGGCATCGAGGGCCTGGGCATCGGCATCGTCGAGGGGCGCGCGCTCGATCAGAACGGCGACGGCACCCTCGACAGCGGCGCCGACTACTGGACGTCGTACCTCTTCCACACCCGCGACGTGGTCCGGCAGACCGCGGTCGACCTGTTCCAGGTGGTCCGCGTGCTCAAGTCGTTCGATGGCAAGCGCACCTGGAAGTACGACGCCAACCTCGACGGGCAGGCCGACCTCGCGGGCGACTTCGATGGAGACGGCACGGTCGACGTGGGTGGCTCGGCGCCGATCCACCTCATCGGCGGTTCGCTGGGCGGCATCCTCTCGAGCTACGTGGGCGGGCTCGAGCCGCAGCTCGAGACGGTCATCCCCATCATCGGCGGCGGCGGGCTGGGGGACATCGGGGTGCGCAGCTCGTTGTCAGGCGTGCGCGACGGCATGGTGCTGCGGATGATGGCGCCGCTGGTGCTGCTGCGCGACGGGGTGCTCTACGAGGCGGTGCCCAACCTCACCGACTACACGGAGATCAAGGTGGCGACGCTCCACGCGACGCCGAAGGCCGGCAGCCTCGCGGTGCTCAAGAACCTCGACACCGGCGAGTGGCGGTGCGGGCGGGTGCAGCCCAACGGAAGACTCCGGGTGGCCGTGCCCAGCGACCAGGGGAACCGGCTGTCACTCACGTTCTATGCGGGCGAGCTCCCGTCGAAGGAACGCGAGGGCTGCGTGCCGGGCGGCGAACCCGGCGAGGTGGTGACGTCGTTCGCGGAGGACGTGAAGTTCCAGGGCGTGACCTACGCGGCCGGCAGCGACTTTCGCGCGGTGAGCGACGGCTTCGGGTTGCGCCGCGGCAACCCCGAGCTGCGCCGCATGCTGGGCCTGGCGCAGGTGGCCCTCGAGGGCGCCGACCCGGCCAACAGCGCGCCCTTCATGCACGGCGAGCGCACGCTGACCTACGGCACCGGAGAGACCGTCTCGACGCGCGCCTTCTACATCAACACCCTGGGCGACCCCGGCGTGCCCACCGCGACGGGCGTGGCGATGGCGCGCGCCGCCGGGCTCATCGACTTCAAGAACGTCGACCCGCGCTACGGGAAGAGCGTGCAGCAGGTGCTCCTCGACACCGGCACCGTCGAAGGCACCGAGTCGTCAGGCCGCTGGAAGGACTCGATGGGCCACGACGTGTTGATGGACATCGACGACCTCGCGAACCTGTCGACCGCGGGTGATGGCTTCGACGTGCCGCGGCTCACGCCCCCGCTGCGCAACGTGCGGCACAACACCGCGGCCCAGGGCGGAGGCATCAGCGCGCAGCTCTTCCCGATGATGGAGCCCCTCGGCGTGCACGGCTTCCCGCAGCCGAAGCCCGAGAAGGCGTTCGACCTCGGCTCGCTGCTGATCAACCAGATGATCCGCTACCTCGCGACCCACGGGCAGGAGCTCGACTTCAACCCCTGCCAGCTCGATTGGTCGTGCAGCTGGCTGCCGCCCATTCCTCCGAGCCCCTGACCTCGGGGTACGGCACGTCGCGCCGGGGTGATTACACTCGTGCGCATGAACGGACCGAACAGACGCCGGAGCGTGGTCGAAGCGGCCGACGGCACGCCCATCAGCATTCACACGCACGGGGCTTCGGGCAGCCCGCTGGTGGTGTTGTCCAACGGCATCGGAACCACCGAGAACTTCTGGCGCTTCATCGTCGCGGAGCTCGCGCGCGATCACACCGTGGTGCACTGGGACTACCGCGGTCACGGCACCACGCCGGTCGCGCGCTCCGGCGACTACTCGATGCGCACGCTCGCCGACGATCTCGCGCGCGTGACGCGGGCGGTGACGAATCGGGACGGTCCGCCGCCGGTGCACATCGGGTTCTCGATGGGCGTGGCCGTGCTCCTCGAGCTGTACCGCGCGCACCCGGAGCTGGTCCGCGCGATGGGGCTCATCGCAGGCGCTCCCGACGCGCCGGGCACGGGCACCGCGCTGTTCCGCATTCCCGGCAGCCAGCTCGCGGCCCGCGCGCTCGCGGCCCTGGCGACCCCGGTGGTGCCGATCGTCGCCCCGGCGGTGAAGGCCTTCCTGCGCTCGCACCTGCCCTACCCGATCGCGAAGCTGGCGGGCGTGCACCAGCCGCACGCGCCGAAGGAGGAC
>JBBRUE010000250.1:0-8546 GCA_038248085.1 Myxococcales bacterium
GCGCACGCGCCGGCTCCGCCTCGCCCACGCGCACGAGGGGCTGCTCCTGGTGCACGCCGGGGTGACGACCTCCGACTTCGCGCAACTGGGCGAGGCGCCCGCCAACGCCGCCGCGGCCGCCGTCATGCTCAACGCGTTCCTCGATGAACGGGTCGAGCAGTGGCTGGGCGGCACGCTCGATCTCACCCCGCTCCACCAGCCTGGCTCGGCTTCCGGCGGCGTCGCCCGCGGCGTGCTCTTTCACCGCCCGGCGAAGCCGAACGACGATCCCCAGTTCCACGGCCCGCCTCATCGGCGCTTCGACCCCCGGCACCTGCCGACAGCGTTCCCCCAGGCCATCGGTCACATTCGCGACAAGAAGAGCCGCGAACTCCTCGGGGACTGGGCCGACCCCGGGCGTCCCACCGACGGCCCGCTCCGCGCGCTGCGCATCGACGGCGACCAGGTGAGCTACGCCCACGGCACGCCGGCCGACGCCAGGCTCTACTTCCTCGACGGAGGCATGCTGCACACCTCGCCTGATCGCTACCAGCTCCTCGACCTCGACCGCCGGCAGCCGCTTCAGCCGAGTTCGAAGTTGGCGATCAACGGTACGTGATCTGACAGCCCGTTGAAGGGTCCCTGCGGATCTCCGAATGAGTGGGTGTCCTTCAAGTCGGTGAAGTCGAGGTCCCCCCCTGCGAACAGGTGATCGAGGTGCATGCGCAGGTGCATGAAGCCCGCCGTGGAGAACGACTCGCGGCGAGAGAGATCGATCTGCTTGAGCAGCTCCTGCGCGCCGCGCAGCTTCGCCTCGCGGGTGAGGTAGTCGTAGACCGGCGTCGCGGGGGCGGTGTTGAAGTCCCCCACCACCAGGTACGGCTCCGACTTCGCAGTCCCCTTGGCGAAGTCGGCCACCGCGCGGGCCTCGGCCAGCTGGTTGGCACCGAAGCCCATCTTCTGCGGCTGGCTCCAGAACTCCTTCGCCCACGGGGTGGGGAGCGAGAGGTGGGTGTTGAAGAGGTGGAACCGGCGACCCTCGAGATTCTCGAGCTGCAGGTGCGCTGCGATGCGGGTCTGCTTCACCTGCTTGAGCGTCTCGGTCCGGTGGTGGGTGATCGCGTGGGGCTTGTGCCCGTTGTCGGCGACCACCTCGAGCTTCTGCGAGTTGACCAGCATCGCCAGGCCCGTCGTGTAGAGCTTGAGCGACCCGAGCCGGTAGACGTGCGCCGGGAAGTACCAGGCGCTGTAGGGCATCACCTGGCCGCGGCGCTTGAAGTCCTGGTCGAGGTGCCGGAGGAACGCCTCGAGCTGGGTCTCTGCCTGGTACGAACCCTGGTGGGCGACGCCAGAGCGCAGTGACTTCGTCTCCACCTCCTGTAGGGCGACGAGGTCCGGGAGCGCCTCGAGCGAAGACAGGGCAGTGGCGATGCGCGACTTGGAGGCCGCCGTGCTGGCGAGACCTTTGAGTCCATGTCCGAAGTACCGGACGTTGTAGCTGGCGATGCGCACGGCCTGATTCTAATGCCCCCGACGCCCGCGTGCGCGCATCAACGCGGCTCCTTCGAAACGTGAAGGTCCGTCGGGCACGAAGCGCTCCGGCGTGATCAAGATCATCTCCTCGAGCGCCAGCGCCTCGGCCCACGCCTCGCGCTGGTCGGCCGCCGGGGTGGTGAGGGCCCCACGCCAGTGGCGAACGCGGGCCGGGTCTGGGGTGATCCCCGCCTGCCGCGCGAAGTCGGCGAGCAGCAGCGTCCGCACGCCCTCGTCGGCGCCGCGCTCGTCACCCCGGGCGAGCCGCGTCCGCCGCACGAACGACGAGAGCCGGCTCGCACGAGGAACCCGGCCCCGGAGCCTCACCCCGGCGACGTGCGCAAGGCACTCCCGCGCATCTTGCGCCTTGAGATCGACCTGCCCCTGCGGAAGGAACTGCGCGAACCGTTGGCGGACCTCGTCGGGCCAGGGGACCGCCGCGAGCACTCGGCTCCAGGTGCGCGACTGGTAGAAGATCGACTCGGCCACCTCGACGAGTTGGGCCGCCCGGGACGGAGTGAGGACCCGGGCCCGCCGCGCCGCCCTGGCGGTCGCCCACACGTTGACCCACGGAACCGTGAGGGCGCGAAAGCGGCTGGCTTCGTCGGCGTGCAGAAGCGCCACTGCGGCATCATCGTTCCACGCGCCCCCCACGAAGCGCTTCGCGATCTCCCCGAGCGGGGTGACTACCCCGGGCAGCTCCGCGGCGCGGAGGGCGCCCATGCTGCACGCCCCGAAGAGGGGAATGCCGGCCGCGTGGGCGGCGATCAACTCGTGGTGCCACACGGCCGGGGCCGACTCGAAGACCCCGTCGATCAGCACGATCGCCTCAGGGGCCGCTTCGATCGCGCGAAACACGTCGCCCTGGCGTGCTGGAGGTCGGTAGTCGGCGCGCAGCAGATGGCGCGCTTCGGCCCACGGGAGGCTCGGCCCGAGGAAGACGATGATCACGAGAACTCCGGGACGACGCACTGGGGAACCAGGAGCGCCACGCGCCCCCCACGAAGTGGGAGGCTGAGTCGGCGACGAGAGAGCCTCCGCCGGGCGTGACGGGCGCGACGGGCGTGCGCTCGAACGTTCGCCGAGGGCGTACGACTTACCGGCGTTCCAAGACGAAGCGATCCAGGCACACCACGCGGCGCTCTCGGAACCTGGAGATCGCGCGCTCGCCCGTTCGCCAGGACGGCGCTCACAGGAGCTCCGAGACGAGGAGCTGCGGGCTCACGGCCTTCACGACGAACGGGTCCTCGCGAAGCGTCACGATCGCGATCTCGGCGCGCACCAACTCACGGAGCGGCCGCCGCTCGCGTCGCGCGCGCGGTCGGTTGGGCGTCGCAGTTTCCAGCGCACGCAAAAGCCCGAGCCCCGCCTCTCGCTGCCCGACGAGCACGTCCTCGCGTGCGCCGTGGATCTCGGTCAGTCTCGACTGCGCCGCCTCCAGCACCGCGGCTTCGACCGCCTCGTCCCACGAGCGCCGGCACGCGTAGCCGGCGGTCAGGGGTACCACGTCGCTCTCGAGATCGAAGAGCAACGCGCCAGCGACCGGGAGCCTGGCGCGGGGCGGGGTCAGGTCGAACGTAAAGAGGGCGACCCCGTTCGCCCGGAACGTGCGCGCGAATGAGGGGGGCACGACCAACCGGGCGCACGAGAGCCGCTCCGTCCACCCTCTGGGAAGCACGCGGGCGAGCGCATCACGCTCGACCAACTCCAACACCGCGTGTTCGACCGCGGCGCGCTTCGAGGTCGGGTGCGCCCCGAGCCCGTTCGACTGCCAGGTCGCGATCGACGGGCCGAACCAACACGTCCCCGCGGGCGGGCAATACACGGTCTCCGCCGGCACCCAGCAGCGCCGCCCATCGTCGAGCCGCACGCCCGGCGCCCACGCCACGGAAAGCGTGCCGACGTCCCACAGGGCCCCCGCTGGTGCGCGCCCGAAACGCAACGCGCTCACGTCGGGGGCCTCGGCCGCCGCCAACTCGATGGCCTCGCCCAGCGCACTCCATTGCGCCTGGGCCAGCGTTCGCCCCTTGCCCTGCGAAACCTGGAGCACGTGCCCGAAGGGCCGCACGGCGCCCACCACTTCCACGCCGAGCCGGTCGAGCCCGGTGAGCCGTGCGAGCCGGGTGACGCCGAAGGCCGCGGCGAGGCGCTTCGAGGGCTTGAGGTCCGGGTTCGCCACGCACGGTGGCCTTAACTGATGTACTCCGTGCCGCGCGACAGGTTTGGACCCCATGACGAGACGCGCCACAGGCATCGCTTTCATCGCACTCGCGGCAACGCTCTGGGGCACCTGGCCGCTGTACGCACACGGGGGAGGCCCCACCGGCGTGGTCATCGGCTTCGTCACCCTGTCCGTGATGTCGCTCCCGGCGCCCTTCGTACTCCGCCGACGTGACTTCGCCGATCGCGGCGCCGTGTGGGCCCTGCTGCTCGTCGGCCTCGCGGACGCGGCCAACGTCGTCCTCTACTTCTCGGCCCTCGAGCGCGGCCCGGTCGTGGTTGCCGTGCTCTCGCACTACCTCGCGCCCACCCTGGTCGCGGTGCTGGCCCCCCTCGTGCTCGCCGAACCCCGCTCACGGCGTGCCCTGCTCGCGAGCCCCGTCGTGCTGATCGGCCTGGGCCTCGTACTGGGCCACGACGACCACGCTTCGGGTTGGCTCACCACCGCGGCGCTGGGAGGCGCGAGTGCCGTCTTCTACGCCGTCGTCGTGCTCGGCAGCCGTCGCGCCGGCCGGACCTTCGGCCCGCTGGCGGTGACCTCGTTGCACTCCGTGATCTCGGCCCTCACGCTGCTGGTCGTCTTCCGAACCGAGGCACTGCCCCCGGTGGTCGATCGGGGCCTCGGGCTGATCCTGTTCGCGGCGCTGGTCAACGGACTCTTCGCAGCCACCCTCTTCAACATCAGCCTGCGCCGCGTGGGCGCCCAGCTGGTCGGCGTGTTCACCTACCTGGAACCGCTGACCGCTGCCCTGCTGGGGGTGCTCGTCCTCGGCGAGCCGTTCAGCGCCGCGGGCGCGGCCGGGGTCCTCGTGGTCGTGTTCGCCGGCGGCTGGGCCGCGGCGGAACCTCAGCGGAGCGCGGAACCCGACATCGCCGAGCCCTGAGCCGGCGTGGGCGCGTCGTCGTCTTTCGGCGGCGGCGCCAGCTGCGACTTGCGGAACTCGTAGCCAATCTCGAGATCGACCGCGAAGCCGATCTGGTTGTCGTATCGCTCCAGGGCACGGTTCACCCGGAAGGTCTTGTAGACGCGCCCATTGATGAAGAGGAACGGGAGGATCTTGAGCCGGGCCCCCGCGAAGGCGATCGACTTCTGGCCGAAGAGACCGAGCACGCCGTTCTGATCGACGGCCCCCAGCTCGGTGAAGCTCTCGACGCCCCGGAGGTAGTAGCTGCCGAAGAGCTGGAAGAAACTCAACACCGGCACCTCCACGTGGGCGACGAAGTTGGTGCGCGGCGAATTGCTCGTGCCTTCGAGCGCGAAGGTGAGCGCGACCGCGTCTCGAATGCCCCAGCTTGCTTCGACGTAGTACCCAAAGCGCTGCCCCAGCCCGAGCTCGAGCACCTGCCGCTGCTTCGGGATGTAGAGGGCGGTCGAGGCGCCGTCGGCCCGCTGATCGAGGTTGAGGTACGCCATGCGATCGATCTCGTAGAACGTGTCGAAGTAGCTCGGGGCGTAGTGGTTGCCGAGCAAACGCGCTTCGGCCACCACGCGGAAGGCGTGAACGGTCTTGTCGCCGACGTTGAAGCGACCCAGCAGGCCGGCCGTGAAGCCGCCATCGCCGTCGATCAGCATCGAGTAGTCGACGTAGGGCTTGAGGTCGACGTGCTCCGTCTTGAGCACCTTCACCTCGGCGTCGAAGCCGACGATCCGCGCCGGCCGGTACGAGGTCACCCCAAGACGGCCGCCGGCAGTCACCCGCGCCCCCGCCTCGCTCGAGAGCGTCCACGGGGCCTTCCAGTCGAGCCCGCCCGAGACACCGATCGAGAAGGTCTTCGCCAGCAGGTTCTGAGGCTTGAAGAACGACAGTGGCTTGAGGAACGCCATGCCCGAGAGCTGGTTCCACTCGAGCAGGTCGTTGGTCATCAACTCGAAGCCGCCGTAGTCGTTGTACATGTCGACCTGCGCCGAGGCGCGCGGGTAGTCGATGTCGATGCTGGGCGAATAGCGGCGGGTGATGGCCCCATGGCCGATCGACGACGCGTACCGCTGACCGGCGCTCACGTAGACGTTGTCTTCCTTGCGGCCGAAGGTCACGTATTTCAGCACCCGCCCGAAGTCGTGAACCGTGTCGTAGTCCTCGACGCGAAACCGGCCGATGCGTTCGACGAGGTACGGCGCGCCGGTCGCAGGGTTGTTGGCGAAGTTTACCAACTCGAAGCGGAGCGGAACGCCGATTCCGATGCCCAGCTTGCCCTCGAGAAAGCGCAGGTCGACCAGCGGCTCGACCAGCGCGTAGTAGGCGTCCTCGAAACGATCGAGGCCGATCGACACGCCGATGCGCGTGTTCTTCACGCTGAGCCGATCGCTGCCCAGGTACACCGACAGCTCGCCATTCACGAACTCCGGCTTGCCGTCACGCCGCTCGCTCTCGGTGCTGAGCGACCCCGCATCCATCGCGGAGGACGCAGCGACCGGGGCGTCGGACTCAGGCCACGGGGCGAGGCCGCCGTCTCCAGACTCGACCACGACCGGGTCCGGGTCCGGGGCCGCCACGGCTTTCTCCGCCCCACCGTCGACGACAGCGAGGCACGCAGCGACGAGGAGCTGGAGCATGAGGCGAGACTACCTGCCGCAGGGGTTCATCGGCTTGAGGAAGCGCGCGAGCTCTGCTTCGTCGGCGACCGTGCTGGCGAGGTCGAGTTCCTCGGCGTTCTTCTCCGGCGCCGGGTCGACCTGACTCCAGATGCCCACCTGGAGGGCGTCACCTGGGCACTCGAAGAGGATGGCGTTGTTCAGTCCGACGGCAGCGCCGTTGCCAGCGCCGGTATCGAGTTTCCCGCGAGACGCGACCCACGACAGCTTGCGGCCGTCGATCGTCAGTTGACCGCGCTTCACGATGTCCTTCGCATCGACGTTGATGCCGCTCTGCGCGAGAGCCTTCGGGTCGGTCACCTTGCCGCTGAAGAAATCGCGGGCCTTCTTGTTGTTCTCGTTCGAGACGATCCGGAAGTACGTGAAGGTGTGGCCTTCGGTCGTCATGGAGAAGCCCCCGTCCGGGAGGACCTCGCGATCTGTCAGCACTGTCGTCTGCATCAGCCCGAAGATGCTCAGGCTCGCGACGACGTTGTACCCGGCAGGGATGGCGCCGAGCTGCTTGAGGGCGTTGGCCTGTCGCTCCTGCGGGTCGCTGACCCCGTCACCGATGTCCTTCACCGCCTTGCCCAGGCCGAAGAGCACGATCGCGCCGCCGAGACAGATGAGGCCGGCCAGGCCTCCGCAGCCCAGGAGCACATAGACCCACGGCGATCGCTGCTTCGGCGCTGAGGAAGGGCTTTCCATGACACCTACCTTGTCGCACTCCGACTCGAAGTTCGAGTCGTTTCAGCGACTTGGAGTCGGCTCACATCTCAGTCAACATGCGTCCACCTGACGGATGGAGAAGGAAGGGGCCAGCACCGACAATTCCCGCATGTCGATGAGGCGCCGCCACCGCGAATCAGGTCAAGCCGCAGTCGAGACGGCGATCGTGATGCCGCTCTTCCTGTTCATCTTGCTGGGGCTGATCCAGCTCGGGCTGCTCCACCAGTCGCGCTTGCTGACCAAGTACGCAGCCTACAAGGCCGTGCGCGCCGGGTCGATCAACCGGGCCGACGCCAAGATCATGCGGCAGGCGGCAGTCGCCGTGATGCTGCCGCTGCTGAGCCAGTCTTCGCCCGCGTTCTCGGGCGATGCACGGCACCAGCCGCAGTACATGGTCTACAACGTCAGCACCGCCGGCAAGTACAAGCAGGCCTTCAACGAGGTCGTCTCGTCGCGGAGCATCGAGGCCTTCGGCAAGCCGATGCTGACGGTCACCATCTGCACGCCGCTCAGTAGCGGCGGTGGCGTCGGGAAGGACTTCGACGATCACCGAACCAACCCCAGCGACTGGAAGAGCTTCGACAACACCAAGCTGGCGGTCCAGGTCACCAGCTACATGCCCCTCTACATCCCCTTCGCCAATGCCTTCATCTGGTGGGCGGCGCGAGGCGAGAACGGTACCGGGCGCGAGATGACCATGAAGACGCTGCGCATGAAGACCGGGACGAAGGGCCGCGATGGCGCCGAGCGGAAGTCCGTCAACAAGGCCTACACGCTCCTCGAGCTCGAAGACTTGGCGAAGCAGGGCACGTACATCATGCCCGTCCGCGCCTCCTACGCGATGCGCATGCACTCCAACTTCAAAGATGCACTCCCTGCCAACAACGAGTGCCACATTTCCTGGGAGAAAAAGAAATGATGAACACCAGACACTCTCGCTCCCGCGGCCAGGTCCTCGTGCTCTCGTGCATCGTCTTTCTGACGTGTGCCCTGATGCTGATGGCCAGCTTCTCGATGGCTAACGCGATTCACGAGCGCACGCGCATCCAGGCGGCTGCTGACGCCCACGCCTTCACCGTGGCAACCCTCGAAGCCCGCGGCATGAACACCGTGGCCTTCATGAACCGCGCGATCGCCGGCGCGATCGTTGCCGAGATGGGCATTCACGCCTGGCGTGCCCTCGCCCGCCACAACGTCAACATGTACCAGGCCGGCATGATGGCCTTCATCATCGTGGGCATCACCGAGATCGCGCAGTGCCCCAAGTTCCAGATCCAGCACTGCATTCATGCCTTTCAGGCATGGAAGATCGCGGCGAATTTCGCCAAGGAATACAAGAGCAAGCTCAGCGATCTCGAGGGCAAGGACGATGAGTGGAAGGACGCGGTGCAGGGGTACAGCGACCTGATCAAGACGATCAACGATGACCAGAAGAAGATCCTCGACAAGGTGAAGGAGGAGATCGGCCCCAACAGCATGACGCTGAGCGGAATGCTCAAGAAGACTGCTCCCC
>JBBRUE010000251.1:0-8506 GCA_038248085.1 Myxococcales bacterium
AGGATCCGAGAGTCGAGCCCACAATTGCGTCCGTCTTCGTCATGGCCTCACGCGGACTGTAGACGACTGCACGCTTCGCGGAGCGACGAAAAGCGACTCACGGCCGCTGGATCGCTGCGCGGAATCCCTTGAGGTCCTTCGTGTTGACGACGTCGCCCCTTCGGGCCCAGCCGCGGCGCGCGGTGGCGATGGCGTAGGGGAGGTGCGACTGCAGTTCCTGCACCGAGTGGGCGTCGGTGCTCACCACCAGCTTGAGGCCGCGATCGAGGGCCTTGCGCACATTCTCGCTGGCGAGATCCATGCGGTCCGGGCAGCCGTTGACCTCGATGGTGATGCCTTTCTTCGCGGCCTTGTCGAGGATCTCCTCCATGCGCATCGGCGCCGCCTCGCGCTTGAGCAGCAGCCTGCCGGTGGGGTGCCCCCAGATGTGGAGATGTGGGTTGTCGAAGGCGCGCAGCACACGCTTCGTCATGGCGTCCTCGTCTTGCGAGTACCGCTGGTGGATCGAGCCGATCACCACGTCGAGCTGCGCGAGCACCGCGTCGGGGTAGTCCAGCGAGCCGTCCTCGAGGATGTCGCTCTCGATGCCCTTGAGCAGGATCAACCCCTTCACCTTCTCCTGCAGCGCGTCGATCTCGTCCCACTGGGCCTTGAGGCGATCCAGCGGCAGCCCGCCTGCGTAGTTCGAGCTCTGCGAGTGCTCGGTGATGGTGAGGTATTTGTACCCCAGCGCCTTGGCCGCCTTGGCCATCGCCTCCAGCGTGTCGCGGCCGTCGCTCCAGGTGGTGTGGGCGTGCACGTTCCCGCGGATGTCTTCAGCGGTGACGAGATCTTCGGGCAGGGTGTGGGCGAGCGCGGCTTCGATCTCCCCCCAGTCCTCGCGGAGCTCGGGCGGCACGAACTGCATGCCCAGCAGTTTGTAGAGGTCCTTTTCTTCGTGAATGGGGAGCTTCTGCTCGGCGCCCTCGTGCTTCGCCGTGCCCTTCTTCACCGGCGCGTCGGCGCCCTTGCCCATGCGGAAGACGCCCCACTCAGAGATGGTGAGGCCCTTCTCCGCCGCCAGGCTGCGGAGGTGGATGTGGTGCGCCTTCGAGCCGGTGAAGTGGTGCAGCGCCGAGGCGAAGTCCTCTTCGGGCAGCACCCGCAGATCGACCTGGAGGTCGGTGTCCTTCAGGCGCGCCGACGCCTTCGACTCGCCGGAGCTCATCGTCTCCGCCACCTGGGGGAAGGCGAGGAAGTGGGCGAACACCGGGGCCGGGTCGGGTGCGCTGGCGATGAGGTCGACGTCGGCGACCGTTTCCCGCATGCGTCGCACCGAACCTCCGAGCTCGGCGCGGATGACGCCGGGGGCCTGACGCATCCACGCGAGCATGGCGTGGGCCTGGGCCTGCACGTCTCCCAGGCGCTTGCGACCTCCGGCCGAGAGCGTGCGACGGGCGAGCGCGATGCCGGCGAGCAACTTGTCTTCGGTCTTCGCCCCGAAGCCCTTCAGGTCGCGCACCAGGCCGGCCTTGCACGCCGCTTCGAGCTCGTCGATCGAGCCCACCTTCAAGTGCTCGAACAGCGCCTTGGCTTTCTTGGGCCCGAGGTCCTGCACGGTCATCAGCTCGAGGATCTTCGGCGGGTATTCGGCTCTGAGCTCCTCGAGCGCGCTCATCTTCCCGTGCGTGACGAGGTCGGCGATCTTCGCCGCGATGCTCTCGCCGATACCGGGAAGATCAGTCAGTCGCTTCTGGGCGACGAGCACCTGGAGATCTTCGGTGAGGCTCGCGATGCGCTCGGCGGCGAGATCGTACGCGCGGGTCTTGAACGAGTTCTCACCCTTGAGCTGCAGGTACGCGCTCATCTCCTGCAGCGCCTTGACCACGGTGCTCTTTTCGATGGGCGTCATGCCACCCTCATAGTGGCTGTTTTGCGCTAGGTGGAGCCCCGTGAGCGAAGGGAAGCGAATCAAGCTGGGCGCGGCCGACCTGGTGGAAGGCGAGCTGCGCGGGTACGCGGTGGGCAAGCGCAACGTGCTGGTCGCGTGCGTGGGCGGCAAGTTCAAGGCCCTCGACGACTGGTGCAACCACGCAGGCTGCCTGCTCTCGGGGGGACGCCTCGAGCAGAACATGGTCGTCTGCCCCTGCCACGAGATCGGCTTCGATCTCGACAGCGGCAAGAACGTGACGTCCCCCGGCGTGGCCGATGATCAGCCCGCCTTCGGGACGGAAGTCGAAGCAGGTCAGTTGGTAGTCGTTGGTTTTCCGACGGAGTGAGTCATGGCGCACGAAGGGCACGATCATCACCACGCGGAACAGGAGCACGGCGATCACCACGGGCACGCGGACTCGGCCGTCGCGACGTGGGTGGTGACCTGTTCCGACACCCGCACCGGGGACACCGACGAGGGCGGGGCGCTCGCGAAGAAGCTGCTGATCGCCGCGGGCCACTCGCTGGTCGGCAGTGAGCTCGTGAAGGACGACGCCCACGACATCGAGCACGCGCTGGAGCACGCCCTGGCCCACGGCGCCCGGTGCGTCATCTTCACCGGCGGCACCGGGGTCGGCCGCCGCGACGTGACGGTCGAGGCGCTCGCCCCGAAGTTCGAGAAGCGCCTCGAGGGCTTCGGTGAGCTCTTCCGGATGCTGTCGTTTCAGCAGGTGGGCAGCGTGGCCTGGCTCTCGCGCGCGACGGCCGGCGTGGTGCAGGGCGCGCTGGTCTTCGTGATCCCCGGGAGCCCGAAGGCCGTGTCCCTCGCGCTCGAGCAGTTGATCCTCCCCGGGCTCAGCCACGCGGTGCGGGAGCTGCTTCGCTGAAGCCGGCGCTGTCGGCGCGCCGCGTGGCGCTGCTCAAGCCCATGCTCGACGGCTTCGTCGAGTCGCGACCCTGGACCGATCGCGTGAAGGCCGACCCGGTCGAGTTTCCGCATCGCTACACCGACCCGCGCGACATCGAGACGGTGGCGTTGCTGTCGGCCTCGCTGGCGTACGGGCGCGCCGACCTCTTCAAGCCGAAGATCGCCGGCATCCTCGACGGGCTGGGGGTGCACCCGGCGAAGGCGCTCGCCTCGCTCGACGTCGCGGGCGCGAAGGCGCTGCTCACGGGCTTCGTGTACCGCTTCAACCTGCCCTCCGACGTCGCGGTGCTGCTCCTGGGCATGGGCGCGTCGCTGCACCGGCACGGCTCGCTCGAGGCGGCGTTCCTCGCGGGGCGCGGCGGTGACTGGCAGGCGACGCTGGCGACGTTCGCGCGGGGCCTTCGCGCGGCTGCTCCAGAAAGAGAGATCGTCCGCAAGCTGGGCCCGACGCGCGGGTTGCATCACCTGCTCCCCTTCGCGGAGGCCGGCGCGGCGAAGCGGCTCAACCTCTACCTGCGGTGGATGGTGCGCCGCGACGCGATCGACTTCGGCGTCTGGAAGAACGTCTCACCCGCCGAGCTGATCATCCCGCTCGATACCCACGTGATGCGCATCTCGCGGTGGCTGGGGTTCACCAGGCGGAACACCATCGGCTGGGCGACCGCGGAAGAGGTGACGGCGTCCCTGCGGCTGCTCGATGCCGCGGATCCCGTGCGGTACGACTTCGCGCTGTGCCACTACGGCATGAGCGGCGCCTGTCCGGTCACCCCGGTGCCGCTTAACTGTGCGCAGTGCCAGCTCCGATCGCAGTGCAGCATCGGCAAGAAGGCGTCAGGGCGCCCGTAGCCCGAAGATCTCCCGGAGCCGCTGCAGGACCTTGCCGGGCGCCGGCGCCTTGTCATTCGGCACCATCGAAGTCGCCGCCGCGAGCCCGGCCTTCCGCTCCTCGATCGTCGACGCCAGCTGGGCCAGCCGCTCGGGGTGGGCCTGGAGGTATCGCGCGAAGACCTCGCGTCCCATCTCGAGCAACGTGCAGTCTTCGAGGGCGACCACGGTGGCGCTGCGGGGTTCCCCGGTGAGCAGGGACATCTCGCCGAACGCCGCGGCGCGCTCGAAGGTGGCGATCTCACGGGGAGGCGTGCCGACACGCACCGACAGCCGCCCCGACACCACCACGTAGAACGTCGTGCCCTCGCGGCCCTCGGTGATCACCTCTTCGCCGGTGCCGAACGTCCGCTCCACGGCCGCCTGCGAGAGCGCGCGCGCCTCCTCGATGGGGAAGGGCGCGAACAGCGGCAGCTGCATCATCAGCTCGAGATCGGGCTGTGCCTTCTTCTTGTCCTCGGTCCGCAGGTGGAGCACCCGCTGCGGGAAGGGGATCTCGATGCCGCCCCGCCCGAAGCGGTACCAGAGCCGGCCGAGGATCTCGTCGGTCACGTGCGGCAGCGCGGCGTAGTCGGCGACGAAGAACCGCACCTGGTAGGTGATGGCCGAGTCGCCGAAGCTCGCCACCCGCACCCAGGGGGCGGGCTCCTTGAGCACCGCCGGCGCCTCGCGCAGCGTCTCGGAGGCCTCGGCCTTCACCAGGTTCGGCGGGGCGGCGTAGCTGGCGCCGAACTCGAGATCGATCGCCACCGGGAGCCCGCCGCTCGAGAAGTTGGTCACCTTCTCCTTGGCGATGAGCGAGTTGGGAATGGTGACGACCTCGCGCCGCACGGTCTCGATGCGCGTCGAGCGCCACGAGATCTGCACGATGCGGCCTTCCTTCTCGCCGACGCGGATGTAGTCGCCCACGTTGAACGGCGCTTCGAGCTGCAGCGAGAGCCCGGAGAAGAGGTTGCCAATGGTATCCTGGAGCGCAAAGCCGAGCACCAGCGAGAGCACCGCCGAGGTGCCCAGCAGCGTGGTGATGTCGAGCTTGAGCTGGGTCTTGAGGATGGGGATCGCGACGATGACGTAGAGGACGAAGTCGAGCACGTCGCGGTGGATCTTCGCCGCGGCCCCCTTCGAGAAGCGCCGGCGCAGCCAGAACAACACCGCGGCGCCCACCCGGGTGACCCCGAACGCGAAGGCGAGGATCCACGAGACGCGCAGGTAGCCGTGCCACTCCGGCGGCACGAGGTCCTCGAGCCAGAACCCGTTGATGCGCAGCACCGCGTAGATACCCAGCCAGCGGGCGCCGACCTGCAGGTCGCGCTTGTGATTCAGATCGGTGGTCATGCGCGAGCCGATGACGACCGCGAGCAGCGCGAGGAGCCCCAGCAACAGCGCGAGGTTCCCCTGGACGAAGGAGTTCAAGTTCATGGCCGGGGCGCGGGCACCATACCCAAACGCCGTTGTACGCGTGGGGCCAAGAGGGTACGCGGCTCCCCATGGCGGACTACTTCGTGCCCGGCCTCGCCGCGGCGGTCGGCGTGGGGATCTCGTTCTGGCTCCAGGGTCGCAGGAACAAGAAGGTGGGCGCGCAGCTCGAGCCCGTGCTCCGCGCGAAGGGGTCGCTCACGCTGCACGCGGTGGCTGAAGCGGTGGGCATGAACTCCTTCATGGGGCGGGGCCGGGTGGTGCTCGCGCTCAACGAGCTGGTGCAGGCCGGGCAGGTGACCGTGACCCAGGCGCCCGCGGGCACGCCGCAGCTCGAGAAGGTGAAACACATCACGTACACCTGGGTGAACCGGTGACGCTCGCGACCGTGCAGGGACAGACGAGGGCCATCGCCGCGCTCGAGGCCGGGCTCGCGAAGAAGCAGGTGCACCACGCGTGGCTGTTCCACGGGCCCGACGGCGTGGGCAAGGAGCTCGCCGCGACTGGCTTCGCGCAGGCCCTGGTCTGCACCGAGGAGCCGTGGGTGGGCTGTGGCACCTGCGCCGCGTGCACCCGGGTCGTCAAACGCAACCACCCCGACGTCACGTGGGTGATGCCCGAGGCCGAGCAGGTCGAGCGCGGCATCGCGGGGCGCAGCGACTTCACCGCCACCCCGTCGCGCGACATCCGCATCGAGCAGGTGCGCAAGCTCCAGGAGCGCCTCTCGTTCCGCGCCCTCGAGGCCCCGCACAAGGTGGTGCTCTTCGTCACCGCGCACGCGATGAACCAGCCGGCGCAGAACGCGCTGCTCAAGACGCTCGAGGAACCCCCGCGCGACACCGTGCTGATCCTCATCTCCTCGGCGCCCGACAAGCTGCTGCCCACCATCCGCAGCCGGTGCTCGAAGGCGGCCTTCGGCCCGCTCCCCGTGGCGTTCATCGCCGAGCGGGTGAAGGCCGCCGCGAAGAAGGGCACCGTCGATGACGCGCTCGCGCTGCAGATCGCGCAGATGGCGTCGGGAAGCTTGTCGCGCGCCCTCGCGTTGGATCCGAAGGCCCTCGAGCGCCGCAAGGAGATCATCGAGTCCTTCGAGCGCCTGGTGGCCGATGACGCCAGCGGGTGGATCTCGCTGGCCGAGGTGTTCGGTGAAGATCGGCCCACCGCCGAGGCCGCGCTCGACGTGCTGCAGATCTGGTTCCGCGACGTGGCGCTCGCGCAGGTCGCCGCCGATGGCCTGGTGAACGCCGATCTCCGCGAGCTCGCGACGCAGGCCACGGGGCGGGTGTCGCCGGCCGGCTTGCAGCGCCGGGCGGTGCTGCTCGAAGAGGCGCGCAACGCCATCACGCAGCGCAACGGCTCGACGCGGCTCCAACTCGAGCGGATGTTCGTCGAGATGTTCACGGCATGACTGCGGTCCGACGCTGGCCTGCCCCCTGGAAGATCGGGGTGCTGTCGTCGCTCTACTTCGCGCAGGGGCTGCCGTTCGGCTTCCAGGCCAACGCCCTCAACCTGTACCTCACCGAGCTCGGCCTCACGTACACCCAGGTGGGGTTCGCGCGGGCGCTGGCGCTCCCGTTCGCGTTGAAGGCGCTCTGGGCGCCGCTGGTCGATCGCTACAGCTCGCTGCGCTTCGGCCGGCGGAAGTCGTGGATCGTCCCCATGCAGCTCTCGCTCGCGGCGGCGTGCGTGGTGGCCGCGGCCTTGCCCCTGACCCGCGACACGCTCGCGCCGTTCCTGTTCTGCGTGCTGCTGATGAACTTCTTCGCCGCGACGCAGGACATCGCGGTCGACGGGTTGGCGGTCGACCTGCTCGAGAAGAACGAGCTGGGGGCAGGCAACGCCGCGCAGGTCGTCGGCTACAAGATCGGCATGCTGACCGGGGGCGGGTTGCTGGTGGCCGTCATGGCCTCCACGGGTCGCAGCGGGGTGTTCTCGGCGATGGCCGCGCTGTGCCTGGTGGTCACCGCGGTGGTGCTCTTCGTGAAGGAACCGGCACCTTCGCTCGAGGCCCATGGTCCGGGGCGGATCACCTGGCCGGAGTTGTTGGCGCGCCTCAAGGTGATCGCCTCCGGGCCCGGCATCGGCTGGCTGCTGCTGGCGGTGGCGACCTACAAGATGGGCGAGACGCTGGCCGACGCGATGTTCGGCTCGTGGATGATGCGGGTGCACGCGGTGCCCAAGGAGAAGATCGCGCTCTGGCTCGGCACGTGGGGCGTGGTGGCGTCGATCGCCGGCTCGTTCTTCGGTGGCGTGCTGGCGACGCGGCTGCGCCTCAAGACGGCGGTGGCGGTGAGCGGTGCGCTGCGACTGATTCCGTTGATCGCGCAGTGGGCCGTGGTGGCCGGCTTCGCGCTCCCCACCCAGGAGATCATCGTGCCGCTCACCTGCGCCGAGCACTTCTTCGGCGGGCTGCTCACCACCTCGATGTTCGCGTTGATGATGTCGTCGGTCGATCGCCGCATCGGCGCCACGCACTACACGCTGCTGGCGAGCGTCGAGGTGCTGGGCAAGGCGGCGCCCGGCCTGCTCAGCGGCTGGCTCGTCGATCGCCTCGGCGCGCAGCCGGTGTTCGCGACGTCGGTGGTGTTGTCGGCGCTCTTCCTCGCGGTGATCCCGATGATCCCCGACCACCTCGGCCCGCTCACGCCCGAGCAGGGGAGTGCGTCGGACTGATCCGGGCGCCGCGAGGCACTTGCCGTGCGCCTTACCGGCCCTTCTGGGGTAGGGAGCGCGCCCATGAGCGCACCCGCAACGCCCAACGCCCCGCCCGCAGTCTTCGGAGAGCCCACCCCGCTCGGTCTTCTCGGCCTCGCCATCGGTTGCGCCGCGCTGGTCCCCATCGCGTTCGGCTGGCTCCCGACGGACCCGGCGAAGATGCCGATGTTCTTCAAGACGGCGGCGCTGTTCTGCCTGCTGTTCGGAGCGGGCGGTCAGTTCCTCGCGGGCGTGATGTCGCTGGCGAACAAGAACACGCTGGGCGGCACGCTCCTGACGACCTTCAGCTTCAACTGGGTGATGAACTGGTGGGCGCTCGACGAGCTGTCGCAGGGCCGCGTGGTCGACGGCTCGATCGTCCTCTCGGTCGACGTCGCCTTCATCCTCATCTTCCTGGTGCTGACCTACGCCTTCGGCTTCTTCTCGAAGCTGCTCTTCTTCTTCCTCGTCGACATCGACGTGCTCTACGTGCTGCGCATCGGCCGGCACTTCACGACGTTCGGGTCCGACTCGTGGAAGCTGCTCGGCACCGGCGTCGGGGTGTCGACCATCGCCCTGGCCGCGATCGCGCTCTACATCTCGTTCGTGTTGCTGGTGAACCCGGCCGCCGGGCGCGCGGTCTTCCCGAGCTCGGGCCCGATGTTCAAGGCG
>JBBRUE010000252.1:0-8494 GCA_038248085.1 Myxococcales bacterium
CGTCGCGCCCTTCTCGGAGAACCTCGCCGGGCTCGCGGCGGCGACGACCTACTATTTCTGCGCCCTCGGGACGAACGCCTTCGGCACCACCTTCGGCGCGCTGCTCTCGTTCACCACCGCCGCGGGTCCGGCGGTGGCCACCTCCCCGGCGTCGGGCGTGACCAGCACCACGGCCACGCTCAACGGCTCGGCGAGCCCGCGTGGGCTGGCGGCGATCGGGTGGTACCGCTACTCGAGCGTGAACCCCGTCACCTGCAGCGACACCTTCGGCACCCGGCAGCCCGCCACCGGCGGCACCTCGCTGGGCGCGGGCGCGACGCCGGTGGGCTTCGTCGAGACGCTCGCCGGGCTGACGCCGGGCACGACGTATTACTTCTGCGCGCTGGCGAGCAACGCGGCGGGCACGTCGAACGGGGCGATCGAGAGCTTCACCACGCCCGGCCCGCCGAGCCTCACCACGCTCGCCGCCACCGCCGTCACCTCCACCACGGCGACGCTCAACGGCACCGGGGTTCCCAACCTCGCCGCCGCCACCGGCTGGTTCCGCTACGCCACGACGAGCCCCGGCACCTGCAACGACACTTTCGGCACGCGCCTGCCCACCACCGGGGGCACCGCGCTCGGCGCCGGCACCTCGGCCACGCCGTTCTCCCAGGCCCTCACCGGGCTGACCGCTGGCACGACGTACTTCTTCTGCGCGCTGGGCAGCAACGCCAACGGTGCGCGGGAGGGCACGCTCTCGAGCTTCACCACGCCGGCGGCCCCGGTGGTGGTCACCGTCGCCGCGTCGGGCATCGGCGGCACGTCGGCGACGCTCAACGGCAGCGCCAACCCGAACGCCTCGGTGACGACGGGCTGGTTCCGCTACGCCACCACCAGCCCGGGCCCGACGTGCAACGACACCTTCGGCACCCGGACCCCGGCGACGGGCGGCTCCGCGCTCGGGAGCGGTATCACCGCGGCGCCGTACACCCAGCCCCTCACCGGGCTGACGCCGGGAGCGACGTACTACTTCTGTGCGCTGGCCTCGAACGCGGTGGGCACGGCGTTCGGCGCGCCGCTGTCATTCACCGTTCCCGCGACGGGCCCGGTGGTCACCACCAACGCGGCGACGCTGGTCGCGGGCACCTCGGCGACCCTCAATGGCGCGGGCAACCCGGGCGGCGCAGCGACGACGGCCTGGTTCCGCTACGCGCCGACGAGCCCCGGCACCTGCAACGACACCTTCGGCACGCGCGCCCCTTCGACGGGCGGCACCTCGCTGGGCAGCGGCACCACCGCGGTCAACTTCGCGCAAGCGGTGACGGGTTTGATGCCGGGCGCGACCTACTACGCGTGCGCCATCGCGCAGAACTCCGCGGCGACCGGCTTCGGCGCCGTGCAGAGCTTCACCACGCCGGGCGCGCCCAGTGTCACCACCAGCGCGGCGACCAACGTCAACGGCACCACCGTGACCTTCAACGGCACGGCGAACCCCAATCTCGGCGCCGCGACCGGGTGGTTCCGCTACGCCACCGTGGATCCCACGACCTGCAACGACACCTTCGGCACGCGCGCGCCCACCACCGGCGGCTTCAACCTCGGCGCGGGTGGCACGGTGGTGCCCTTCACCCAGAACGGCACCGGGCTGACGCCGGGCACGACGTACTACTTCTGCGCGCTGGCCTCGAACGGGGTGGGCGTGTCGGTGGGCGCGGTGCAGACCTTCCGCACGCCTGCGGCGCCGACGGTGATGACGTCGTCGGCCTCGAACGTGCTGGGCGGCGCGGCGACGCTCAACGGCGGCGCCAACCCCCATGGCGCGACGGCCACCGGCTGGTTCCGCTACAGCCCGGTCGACCCCGGCGCGTGCAACGACTCGTTCGGCCAGCGCGCCCCGGCGACGGCGGGCTCGGCCCTCGGCAGCGGCCTGGCGTCGGTCAGCTATGCGCAGGGCCTCACGGGCCTCGCCCCCGGGTTGACGTACTTCTTCTGCGCCATCGCTTCGAACTCGGTGGGCACGGCCTTCGGCGCGGTGCTGTCGTTCTCGGTGGAGGCGCCGCCTCCCACGGTGACGACGTTGCCGGCGGCTGACCTCACGGCGCGCGAGTCGACGCTCAACGGCCGGGCCAACCCGCGCGGCACGGCAGCGCTCGGCTGGTTCCGCTACGCCACCACGCAGCCGGCGACGTGTGACGACACCTTCGGCACCCGCGTGCCGGCGATGGGCGGCATCGCGTTGGGCACGGGCCTGGTCGACGCGCCGTGGAGCGTCGCGCTCACCGGGCTCAAGCCGGGCGTGACCTATTTCGTCTGCGCCATCGCCTCCAACACCGGCGGGGCGGCGTTCGGCGCGGTCGAGTCGTTCAAGACGCTGCCCACGCAGCCGACCGTGCGGACGGGGCCGGCGACCATCGACGGCACCAACGTGACGTTGACCGGGCAGGCCAACTCGAGCGGCATGACGGGCAAGGCGTGGTTCCAGCTCGCGACCGATCGGCCGATCATCTGCACGGCGAGCTCGGGGCAGAGGCAGCCGCCGGAAGGGCTGCCGCTGAGCGACTCCGAGGCGGACGTGGCGCTGGCGCACCCCATCACCAGCGCGGCGGGGACCTTCTACTTCTGCGCGGTCGTCGAGACGGCGGGTGGGACGGTGTTCGGCGACGTGCAGAGCTTCACCATCGGCGAGGCGAAGGCGCAGGGCTGCACCTGTGCGACGGGGGGCGAGCTGGGCGTGTTCGCGCTCGGTCTGGTGCTGCTCGGTCGTCGTCGCCGCCGTCCGTCCCGCTGACGGAGCGGGAGCGCGCGAGGACTACCCTCTCGCTTCCAGGAGCTCGCCACGAAGCCCGCCGCAGGCAGGCGCTGAGTGAAGGCCCGTCAGCCCACCGTCCGGTCCGCCGAGCTGCGCGCCCTCGCCACCTCGCTGCTCCCGCGCGCCAGCGTCACCTGCTCGCCAACCGAGCGCGCGGCTGCCGCTGGAGTCGACGGGGAGCGTGAACTGGCTGAGCGCATCAGCCTCGGTCGCGTCGACCAGCACCACCCGCGCCGAGCTGGTTGCGCTTCGGCACGCCCACGAAGTCGGCGTTGGGAACGAAGCGCTTCTTGCTGAGCACACCCCTCCCCGAACGCGAGGCACGAAAAAAGGGTGCACGCCGCGAGGCATGCACCCTTGAACGACCTGGCGTGGTGGCGAACGCTCAGCCGGCGCGGAGCAGGTCCGCCATCTTGAAGGCGGCGAACTGGGCCACGTTGTAGCGATCGCCCTGGGCCGCGGGGGTCTGGTCGCCCTTGCGGGAGCCCATCAGGCCCTGGACCATGTCGAAGAGCTGGTTGCTGCCGGTGGCCTTGGAGCCGAGGCCGATGATCGAGCCGAGGCCGGTCTTGCTCAGCAGCGTGCCGGCCTTGCCGAGGAGACCGCCCCCGAGGTTGCCGACGAGCCCGCCGATGATGCCCTTGAGGCCTTTGCCGTTGAGGACGCTGTCCGCAATGCCGACGATCTTCGCCGCCCCCGCGATGAAGGGACCGACGCCGGGAATGAAGGACGCGAGCTTCCCAAGCGGCCCATTGAGGATCTTCGAGGCGAAGCCGACAGCCTTCTTGGCGAAGTTGCCGATGCTCTTGAACGCCTTGCCGATGCCTTTGAGGAAGCCCATGTGTTGTCTCCAGGAGTACGTCGAATGTGAGGAGTTATCGCCCGCTGAGAATTCGAAGTTGCGCGGGGTTCCGCGAATGATCGCGGCGCGAACGTGAGTGAATTCAGCTCTTTCGGGGAATCCGGGCCTTCCGGACCGCGTCTTCCAGGTCAGCATCAGCCGCCGGCTTGAGTGCTTCGCCGCCGGTGCTGGGCAGGTCCACCGGCTTCTTGCGGGTCGCGTCGAAGCCGCTCGGTGACTGGCCGGCCTTGATCGCCTCGACGCTGGCCCGGACGTTGGCTTCGAGGGCCTCGGGGGTCGGCGCCTCGACGCCCATCTTCTTGAGGTTCTCGTCGCTGACCACGAGGAACGCGGGCTCTACGCCGGGGTTGTTGAGGTAGTAGCCGACGGTGTTGACGAACTCGTCCACGCTCATCTCGAGCTCGGCGGCCATCTTCGCCACGTTCGGATCAGAGAGGATCTTCGCTCGCTGCTCGGCGGAGATCGGCGGCGGGGCGTCGAGGTTCTCCAGCTGGGTGTCGTCGCTCATGGGGACCTCGGGTGGTGCGGAAGGTGCCGAGTATCGCGACTTCATGGAGCAGCTGTCGACCTCTTCGATAGGCTGCGTCTTCACCGCACACCAGAGGAGCCCCCATGCCCCACAAGCCCCAGCCACCGACCGTCCGGTCAGCCGAACTGCGGGCCCTCGCCACGGCCGTGCTCCCCCACGTCGCGCAGCGCGGTGACTGTGTCGCCATCACCGGGTCGGCCGCCCGAGGCAACGCCCGCGCCGACTCGGACCTCGATCTGTGGATCCTCGGGAAGCGCCGCGGGCGCTTCGTGCGCTCGTTCCACGGCGTGTCGGTCACGCTGCTGTGCCAGACGCCCGCCGAGGCGATGAAGTTCGAGAACCTCTGCCTCTCTGAGGTCGACGCGCTGCTGCTGCTCGACGACACCACCGGCGCGTTCGAGCGGCTGAAGGCCGTGTGGCGCAAGCAGCGCCGCCGGGTGGGCGCGGAGATCATCCGCTCCAGCCAGGCGCAGCTCCGCCTGGAGTTCGAGCGCGCCGAGACGGGCAGTGCGCTGCAGCGCGCGACGTTCCTTCGCCTCGCGTGTTGGCGGTTGATGGTGCTGCGCCTCTACATCGACACCGGCTGGCGCGTGCCGCGGCTCCACCTGCTGCGCGCGGAGTTGCCCGCGGGGTTGCGGCGCCGGCTCGACGAGGTGCTCGCGCTGCCGTCGGCCGCGGCGTGCAGGCGCGCCGTGAAGCTGCTGCCGGCCGCGCTTCGGGAAGTCGAGAAGTTCGGGCCGCTCGACGGCTACCGGCCCCCGACGTCCATCGCCGAGCGGGTCGCGCGCGCGCCCGACGAGGCGGCGTTCCTCGCGCGCAAGGAGCTCGTGTACGAGCTGCTCCCGCGGATCTTCCGGGCGTATGGCATCACCGACGTACGCGGGGTCGAGCTGCTCGGCGGCGTCGCGCCGAAGACCCGCGAAGCGTTCTTGCTGCTCGAGCCGCCCGCGAATGAGCGCGTGGTGAAGCGCCTGCGGCGACACGCGGCGGCGCTGCGGAAATCGATCTGACCCGCGCTCCCTCCTCCCCCGCACGGGAGAGGCACCGGGCGTTCAGAAGCGCACCACCACCAGCCCCCGCTGCGCCTCGTCCACCGGGCGCCCCCACTCGAAGCCGATGATCGTCCCCACCGAGGGCAGCGCCCACAGCAGCCCAAGGCCCAGCAGGTACGCCATGCTCGGCAGGGTGATCAACGGCAGCCCGATGAGCAGGCCCGCGGCCAACCCGACGAGCGCACCGACCACCGCGCGGCCGACGCCTTCCCCGGCGCCCATGATCCGCCCCGCGATGATGATGGCGATCGGCGCGAGCACGACGCCGAACACCGTGCCGGTGAGGAAGCCGGCGAAGAACCCGACGAACGAACCGAGGGACGTCAGCCCGACATAAGCGCCCAAGGGCACCACCACCCCGAAGCCCGCGGCCGTCAGTCCTTCCGCGAGGAGCCGGGCGCTCCGCGGCGCAGGCGGCCGCGTCACCGTCGGCGTCTTCCCTTCGGCGGGCGTCAGCACTGGCACCGCCAGGGGTGCGTCGGAGGACTGCGGTTCGGCCGACGCCGGCGCTGCGCAGGTCAGCACGAGGGCCAGCAAAAGTTCACCGGGTCTCACGGGTCACCTCCAGGGGAGCGAGCACAGGCGCAGCCAGCTCCGGTTCTACCGATGGGTCGTCCTGGAGATGGAGCCGGAAGAACGCCGCGAGCAGCCCGCCGGTGATGCGGCGCACGGCTTCACGCTCGGGCCCCTCGAAGCACAGCCCGCCGGAGCCGACGTCGGCATCGAGCATGTCGGCGTGGCCATGGCCCTTCACCACCACCAGCTGGGTGGGCGGCGTGGTGCGCTCGAAGAAGTGCTGGAAGTTGTCGCCCGTGGGGGCGCACGAACCCCCCAGCTCCATGCCGAGGACCAGCGTCGGCGGCGCGCCTTCGACCGCACCGGACAACGCCTCGGGCTGCGCCGAGAGCAGGGGACCTCCGCGGCCATCGACCGGGTCGACGCCGACGAGCGCTCGCACGGGGAACGCCTCTTCGACGGCGAGCCACCACGCCACCTTGCCTCCGCGCGAGTGCCCTGCGAGCCCGAGGGGCCGGGGATCGGCGGCGCTCCCGGTCAACGTCGCGGCGGTGGCGAGGCTCCACGTGGCGACCTTCGCGGCGGCGCGCGCCTCGTCGGGCGCCGTCTCCTTCCCCAGGGGCACGCCGTCGGCCGGGTACATCTGCGGGGCGACGACCACGAAGCCGTGCGAGGCAAGGTGGGCAAGCACCTCGTCGTAGGCGCGGCGGTCGCTGAGGAACCCGTGCTGGAACTGCACCACCGGGTACGTGCCGGGCGTCACCGGCGCGTGAATGCGCACCGGCCGCGGCGCGCCAGACTCGCCCTCGCGCACGTCGAGTTGCTGCACCTCGAGCGGCCCCTTCGCGAACGACGAGCCGGCGCTGCGGTACACCGCGCCCGGTGAACGCGCCGTGGGGGCCGGGCTCGCCCCGGGTCCACACGCCGACAACAACAGCAGGGTGCACAGTCGCCTCATCGGGCGTGGTCTAACGCAGCGGTCGCGGGCCCGCTGCGCACTCTGCCTGGCGCGCCACGAGTTCCCCGCGTGCCCGAACGAATTCCGAACCGCGGGTACGGTACAAGGGCGCCTTCGATGCATCAGGTCCCTGAGCCCGTGTCTTCCCACTCCGTCCCGCGCCGCGGGCCTCACTCGAAAGTCGAACCGGCCCTGATCCTGGCGCTGTGCCTGGGCGCGTGCGCGCGACCCGCTCCTGGGCGGGACGCAGGCGTCGAGCGTCCTGACGCAGGTGTGAGCGCTGACGCAGGCCAGGCCGTCGACGCCGGAGACCACCCTTGCCTGCACTGCAGTCACGGCACCTGGTGCGAGCGCGACACGTGCGTGCCGGAGTGCGCTCCCTGTGCGAGCAGCGGCGATTGCGTCGACGGTGGCACCTGCGACGTCCGCGGACAGTGCGTGTTCCTGGCGCCGGGCTGCAGCGGGCCCGACGTGGAGTCGGTGCGTGCCTCGATCGCCAGCGCCTGGTGTCCACTCGATTGCATCGACGTCCTGGAGCTCGACGTCACGACCGGTCGACTGGCGAAGACGGTCACCCGACCTTCGGACGCCGGCGTCGTCACGCGCGATGCGGGGGTGGTGTTCGTCGTCGCGGACGCGTGGCGCACGGCGCGCGCGTGGTGCCCGTTCCCCGCGCGCATGGAGACCTGCGCCTTCGACTTGCCTATCATCGACGTGCAGGTGTCGGGCGGCGGGTCGACCCACGGCTTCAGCTATTACGCAGGCGCGGCGTACCTGCCGGAGGTCGACCCGCTCGTCATCGACCTCTTCAGGCGCTTCGACCAACTCACGGCAGACGGCGGGTAGCGGTTGTCAGCGGAGCCGGGCCCGATGGGACTCGGGGACCGGTGGTAGCCTGAGCCCCGTGCCGGCCCTCTCGTGGTTCGACAGCCTCGAGCCGGCGCTGCGCGAGTGGCTGCGCGCGCGCATGGAGCCGCTCACCCTCGAGGCCGGCCAGACGCTCTTCCTCGCCGGCACGCCGTCCGACTGCCTGTACCTCGTCGTCCGCGGCGCCCTCGGCGCCTTCGCCCCCGGCGACCTGACGAAGCTGCTGGGCCAGGTCGTCGCCGGCGAGACCGTCGGCGAGCTCGGCCTCGTCACCCAGCGCCCGCGCAGCGCCACCGTGCAGGCCCTGCGCGACACCGCGCTGCTCCGGCTCTCCCCGGAGGGCTTCGACACGCTCTCCCGCGAGCACCCCGAGGCCGTGCTCTCGCTCTCGCGCGTGGTGCTCGAGCGCGCGGGCCGCCCGATTCACCAGCGCCTCGCCGCGCACCCCCGTACCCTGGCCGTGTTGCCGCAGACCGAGGGGCTCGGCCTCGAGGACGTCGCCGGCTGGCTCGCCGAGGCGCTGGGCGGACCGACGAAGGCCGCCATCGTGCGCCGGGCCGACGCCCCCAGTGACGATGCGCTCGACGCCCTCGAGCACCAGCGCGCCTTCGTCATCTACCTCGCCGGCCCTGAAGACGACGCCTGGCGCCGGCGGTGCCTGCGCCAGGCCGATGCGTTGCTCTTCGTCGCCACCGCGAAGGAACCGGACGCTCGCTGGGCGGAGCTCGACCGCGGGGTCCACGCGCCGTTGCCCCGGCCCGAGCACCTCGTGTTGCTCCACGACGGCGAGGTCGCCCCGGGCAGCGCGCGGCCGTGGAGCGCCCTGCGCCCGCAGGCCCAGCTCCACCACTGCCGCGGCGCGAAGGACGTGCCCCGCATCGCGCGGCTCGTCACCGGCACCGCGCGTGGCCTGGTGCTC
>JBBRUE010000253.1:0-8492 GCA_038248085.1 Myxococcales bacterium
AGCGGGTCCGTCACCAGCGCGCGGGCGATCGCCACCCGTTGCCGCTGCCCGCCCGAGAGCTCATTCGGGCGGTGCTTCATGTGCGTCGCCAACCCGACCTGCTCGAGCAACGCCTCCACGCGAGCCTTCCGCTCCTTCGCGTTCAGCTTGTTCTGGAGCAGCAGCGGGAACTCCACGTTCTGGAAGACCGTGAGCACCGAGACCAGGTTGAACGACTGGAAGATGAACCCGATGGTGTTCAGGCGCAGATCGGTCAGCTCCCGCTCCGACAGGTTCGCCGTGTTCTTGCCCGCGATCTCCACCACTCCGCGCGTTGCCGTGTCGACGCAGCCGATCAAGTTGAGCAAGGTCGTCTTGCCGCTGCCGGACGGACCGGCGATCGAGATGAACTCGCCTTTGTCGACCGAGAGGGAAACCCCGCGAAGGGCCTGCACGACGGTCGCTCCGAGGCTGTACTCTTTGACGACGTCGGTGATGCTGACAATGGCGCTCATGATTGGTGCTGAGTGGTAGCGCACCGCGCCAACCACCGCATGAAGAATGATGAAGCACGCACATTCGTTGATGAAGCGGGGTGATTCCTCTACCGTCCGCCCCTCGGGTTCGCCGGGCTGCGGCGACCCCCTTCAAAGCGGAAATTCCTGCTGCACCTCTCGAACCCCTGACCCCGACGCGAAAGATCCCCACCATGGCGACCTCAAAGAAGAAGCAAGAGAAGGCTCCGGAGCCCCAGAAGCTGCCCGAGCCGAGCTACCCCGTGATCGAAGGCTTCGTCGAAAAGGCCACCGCTGACGGCATCAAGGCCACCTTCAAGGACCTCAAGGACCAGCTCGCCGCCCTCAAAGGCCCCAAGGCCGAACAGGCCAAGAAGGTCGGCAAGGCGATTGAGCGCACAGAAGAGCTGTTGTCCTACCTCCTCCAAGTCCGCGAGAAACTTGAGGCCGACCGCAAAGGGAAGGGTGGGGGGCGGAAGTAAAGAATCGATCCGTTAGGCTTCACGCAACTCGTCTTCTCACCCGGCGATAATCGATTCACAGGTCACCTTCCGGGAGTCGGGGGGATGGACCTGAAAACTTCTCGCAGTTTCCTCTGGAGGAACACATGAGCGGAATCAACGGAATCAACCCGAACAACATGCCGAACCGGATCTCGATGAACGTGACCGTCGGCAAGCAGACGCAGGGCGCGACCTTCGGTGAGAAGGTCAACGCCGGCCTTCACCAGGCGGGCTCGCTCATCGGTCAGGGCGCCTCGCTCCTCGGCGGCGCCATCCCCGGCGGCCAGGTTCTCTCGGCGGCGGTCTCGTCGGTGAGCACGCTGGCTGGTGGCTCTGGCGGGGGTGCGGCTGCGGCCAGCTACGCGGCGACCGGTGTCGTGGGCTTCAGCGGCCCCACCACCGCTGGCGGCGGCTCCGTGCAGATCGGTGGCGGCTCGGCTGGCGGCCCGAACCTGACGGCCGGCGCCGGCACGAACGGCATGGGTCAGTACAACACCGACATCGCCTCGATGTCGTCGCAGAACTCCCAGATGCTTCAGGTCCAGATGGCGATGCAGCGGGAGAACACGATGTTCTCGTCCATCTCGAACGTGCTGAAGACCAAGCACGACACCGCGAAGAACTCGGTCGGTAACATCCGCTGAGTCGCTGAGGTCAGTCTGGTTTTCGCGAGGGCGGCCCTGGTGGCCGCCCTTCGTGTTATTGTGGCCGTCAGTTCTCACCGAAAGGACGAAGAGCCCCATGGCGGAAGCGAAGTCCGACATCGCCGGTAGTTTGGTTCCCATGACCAAGGACCAGGCGATGCTGATGCTCGAAGCGGCGTACCTGTGGATGGACCTGGGGAAGTTCGACCATGCCCGTGAACTCCTCGGTGGTGCGACCCTGTTGATGCCCAAGAGCGAAGTGCCGCAGATCGCGCTCGGCACTCTCGAGTTCAATCAGGGCAATTTCGAAAAGGCCCTGCCGGTGTTTCGCCGGGCGCAGGCGCTCGCTCCGCGTGCATCGCTCCCCCGCGCTCACGTCGGTGAGACCCTGCTCTTCATGGGCAAGGTCAACGAGGCCATGAAGGAACTCAAGTCGGCGCTCGATCTCGAGCCCAACAGCGACGGCGCGAAGTTCGCCGAGGCGCTCATCGCCGCCAAAGAGAGCGGCGCCCTGCCTCCCCAGAAGCAGGCGAAGAAGTAAGGAGCCCCATGTCTGTTCGTGGCGTCGGCCGTGGAGGAAAAGCTGGCGGTGCGCGAGGCGCGTCAGGCGCAGGCGCAGCCGCGAAGGCCTCGGGCGCGTTTGGCGCGAAGGTCGACAAGGCCGAGTCACTGGTGGGTCCGTCGGGCGCCGCCGGTTCTGGCAATGTCGGCACGGTCGGTCCGACCGACCCTGTGACTGCGCAGGCGATGGATCTCGTTCGCCAGCTCCGTTCCGGCCAACTCAAGAGCCGCGATGAGGCCACCAAGAAGCTCGTCGCCGACATCCTCCGCGAGAAGGTTCGCACCCAGTCGAAGAAGCTGACCGAGAAGGTATTCGAGCAGCTCAAAGATGATCCACGTCTCAACCAGACTCTCGAGCGCTTGTGGGATCGCGCCGAGGAGCAGGAGTAGACGTGGCCCTCGGGGAATCGAAACAACAGATCCTCGAGAAGTACGGACCGTATGTCCGGTCCCTCGCGGCGCAGGTGCGCAAACAGTTCAACTCGCAGTTCGAGATGGACGAGCTGGTGGCGTGGGGCCAGATCGGACTGCTCGAGGCCTCAGAGCGTTTTGACGCCCGTGTCGGCGCGAACTTCCTCACCTTCGCCCACTACCGGATCAAGGGCGCCATCTACGACGGTCTGCGCAAGATGGGGGTGCTCAAGGGCCATGGTGCCGCTTCCGAGCGGGCCAACGCCTACATGGGCAACCTCTCTGATCGCGGGGGCGGCGGCTCGTCTGTCGAAGACGATGTCCGCGAGATCAGCAACGCGGTCACTGGCCTGGCGATGGTCTTCGCCACGAGCCTCGAGGGCACCGAAGGCCTTCAGGTTTCCGACGAGAGTCTGCCGGCGGACGAGAAGATCCAGCTCGAGCAGATGCGTAGCCGGGTCCGCGCCGCGATCGAGAAGCTCCCGGAAAAAGAGCGGAAATTGCTTCAGGGCTACTATTTCCAGAACAAGACCCTCGAAGAGGCTGGCGCAGAGATAGGACAATCAAAGAGTTGGGCGAGCCGCCTGCACGCCCGAGCAGTCGAGACCTTGAAGCAACTCCTCGAAGCCGAGGACGATAACCCCTCAGACCAGCAGCGGAGGAATGACCATGGCCGGACCCCTGGCAGGAATCTCGGCAGCACAGATCGCCCAGCAGAAGCTGCCCGACCAGGCCGCACAGCAGGCTAAGAGCGGCCCCAGCAAGTTCGACCAGAGCATGAAGTCGCCGGGCGTCGATCAGGCCAACAAGGCCGGTCACGTTCAGCATGCTCAGCAGGTTCAGAAGATCGATCAGGCGAAGCAGATCGATCAGATCCAGAAGACCGACAAGGCGGCCATCAACAAGGCCGACAAGAACGTCACTGGCAAGGGCATGGACCCGGTCACCCAGAAGAGCGAGGTCGGCAAGTCCTCCTCGATGGTGATGTCGATGGTCGCCAACCTCGAGAAGGGCCAGGTCAACATCGACAAGTTGATCAACGGCAGCATCTCCGGTGGAAAGCCGATGTCGAACCAGGAACTGCTCCAGATGCAGGCCGGCATGTACAAGTACACGCAGGAACTCGATCTCTGCTCGAAGGTCGTCGAGAAGGCTACCAGCGGCCTCAAGGACACCCTCAAGACCCAGGTCTGAGTTCCCGACTTCGCTTCGCCCCAAGGCGGCCCTCTCGGAGGGGTCGCCTTTTTCATTTCATTCGCCCTGCGTGCGGATCGGGTCGCCCGTAGTATGGTCGAACCCTCATGAGCCGGTCCGTTCGCTTGGCAACCTGTGTCGGTGTCGTCCTCATCGCTTCGGCGTGCTCGACCAACCTTCAGCACGATCTCACGGAGGACGACGCGAACGACATCTACGTGCTCCTGCAGAAGAAGAGCATCAACGCCAGCAAGCTCAAGGAGGGTGAAGGCAAGGAGGCCCGCTACATCATCTCGGTGCCCAACGCGGACGTCGCGGCGGCTGCCGAGTTGCTTCGGGAACACTCATTGCCGCGCCCGCGGGCTGATGGCCTCGCCATCTTCAAGATGACGAAGGGCATGATCCCGACGCAGACCGAGGAGCGGGCCATGTTCATCGAGGCACTCGGTGGCGAAGTGTCGAACGCCCTCAGCCGCATCCCCGGGGTGCTCGAGGCGAGAACGATCGTCATGCTTCCCGAGGTGAACGATCTCACCCAGCCGGAGAAGAAGCCGCTCCCCTCGGCCTCGGTGCTCATCAAGTACATGGCCGTCGACGGCAAGTCGCCAGTCGCCATGGACGACATTCAGTCTTTCGTCGCCAACGCGGTTCCGGAACTCAAGAAGGAGAACGTGAAGGTGCTGATGACGGAGGCGAAGTTCGTCACCGAAGTCAGCGAAGCGCCGCGACTCCAGCGGATCATGGGCGTCAACGTCGACAAGGCCAGCGCGGCCACGTTCAAGACGATCATCGGCGTGTTTGCCCTGCTCTTCATCGCGATGGCTGGCGTCACGGCGTTCATGGTGGTGCGCAAGCCCACGGCACGTCCTCCGCCGCGGGCCAAGACGCAGGAAGGCTGATCACCCTCCGGGTGGTCAGAGGGTGAGGCGTGGAGCAGTTCTTCACGTCGCTTTCCAAGCGACAGACCATGCTCCTGCTGACGTCGCTTGCCTTCGGCGGGTCGGAGGCGGTGTCTGCCTACGAGCACCTCGATCCCCAGGAGGAGGAACTCCTCAAGCACCGGGCGGCATCGCTTCTTCGCATTCCCCGCGACAAGCGCGTGCCCCTGCTGGTGCAGGAGATCAAGCGCCTGGTGACCCAGCGTCGGCGGCAACTCGCCAGCGCCGAGCCGAAGCGACTGGCGGTCCTGCTCAAGAAGGAGCGCTCGACAATCATCGAGGTCGTGCTCAACGCCCTCCCGTCGGAGCTGGCGACGGCAGTTCGTACCGAGATGGGCAACCCCCCCCCGGTGAAGCTGCTGCGTGACGTCAAGCCCGAGGTGCTCTCCATCATCCGCTGGAAGCTCGAGGACGCGCTGCGTTCCCACGGACCCCAGGTGGGGAGCTTCCGCTTCACCGACCTGATGATGATGCAGCAGCGCGAGATCTTCGCCGTCGCCGACCGCATGGGTGCCCGGGTGCTGGCGACCGCGGTCGCGGGGCTGAACGACGAGGAGCGCACGGCGTTCCTCACTGCACTGCCTCCCGATCAGCGAACCCTGGCTGCGCGGGCGGCTGAAGCCGGTGCGGCGCGCCGCCTGACCGAGAAGGACGCGAAGCTCGTGCTCGAGATGCATGGGGCGCTGGAAAACCCCTCGCTCGGCATGCGGAGCGCCGGGGTGCAGCGCATCATTCGCGCCTGCTACGCGCAGGGCCTGGAGTTCGCCCAGCGCTTCGCCGAGCGCCACCAGGGCGACCTCGGGAAGCTCCTCAACCGCTGGCTGCGTGAAGAGAAGGGGAAGCCCATCAAGGCCGATGGAGGTCGGCTCGACATCGTCGAACAGATCGAACGGCTCGCGCAGAAAGGCATCGTCGATCGGCCGATGCGACTCCCTCCTCCGGTGAAGGCCCCTCCGGCCCCCCCTGCGCTCCGTCCGCCACCGAACAGTGCTTCGCCGTCGAATCCGCAGTCGAAGGTGCTGGTCCCCCCGCCGCAGCGACGGCCGACGGGTGCGCTTCCCCCCGGAGTGGCGCCGCCTGCACGGCCGAGGACCGCAGCGGTTCCTCAGGCGGCGCCTCCGCAGGGCGCCCGGCGCGATGTGATGGCCCAGCGCGCTGCCCGAAATGCGGGGGCTGCCCCGGGCGTCGCCCCCCAGCCCAAGCCAAATGCACGGCCGACCGACTCCCAGGTGGCGCAACGGGTCTTGCGTGACGGGAAGCCGCTGGCGCGCAACGACGCGCTCGACACCACGCCTCCGAAACGGCAGAGCTCGCCGGTCCAGGCCATTCCCCGGCGCAAGGATCCCGCGGTGCCCCAGCGTGCCGGGGGCACCAACCCTCACCGTTCTCCGGTGCTCAAGGGGTCAGGTCGTGGACCCGCGGGTGGTTCGCGTTAGACTGACTGTCGATGGATGACGGGCCGCGCGACGATCGTAGACCTTCGACTGGTGCACCCGCACGGGTGATCGGCAAGGTCATCAAGAGCGACAGTGGCGAGGGTGCGCCGCTGAACGAGAAACCACTCCTGCCCCCTCCGCGTCGTGGCGTCCTCAACGCCGAGGAGTACGAGGCCAAGACCGCGGGAAAGCAGATCATCGCCGAAGCACAAGCCAAGGCCGACGAACTGAAGGCCGAGGCGCTTCGCTTTCGAGAAGAGGTCTTCGCCAAGGCTCGGGAGGAGGCGAAGGCGGACGTCCAGGCCCGCGCGGCCGAGGAGCTCGCGCGCGCGAAGATGCAGGCCGGCCAAATCATCGCCGATGCCGAGAAGGATGTCGTCGAGCTCGCCCTGAAGGTGGCGGCGAAGATCATCAGCCGCGACCTCGAGCGCCAGCCTGAGGTGCTGCTCGAGATCGTCGCCAACTGCACCGAGGCGGCGCGCAGCGCCAAGGCGATGGTGCTCAAGGTGCACCCCGAAGACGGCAAGCTGCTTCGCGAGAAGCGCCCGCGGCTCATCGAGCTGATCGGGCGTGCGGTCGACATTTCCATCCGCGACGACTCCGAGGTCGAGCGCGGCGGGTGTGTCATCCAGACCGAGTTCGGCACCATCGATGGGCAGATCCGCACGCAGTTCGAGATGCTGCGGAACGTGCTGATGCCGACCGAGACCAAAAAAGAAGTGAAGTGAGCCGCGATGGCCATCGATCTCCGCCGCTACTCTGACCTGGTAAAATCGACGCAGACCGTGCGGGTGCGGGGTCGGGTCGTCGAGCTGACGGGTCTCGTCATCAAGGCCGCGGTGCCCAACGTGCGCATGGGCGAGGTCTGCATCATTCGCCGCGGCCGCGACGAGGTGCGCTCCGAGGTGGTGGGGTTCCAGGGCGAGACGGTGATGCTCATGCCGCTGGGCGAGTTGTCCGGCATCGGTCCCGACTCCGAGGTGATCCCCACGGGCCGGCCGCTGACGATCTCCTGCGGTGACGGCTTGTTGGGCCGCGTGCTCAACGGGCTCGGTGAACCCATCGACGGCCGCCCGCTGCCGACGGAGGCCATGATCCCCTGGGCCGTCGACCGCGACTGCCCCGATCCCTTCAAGCGTCAGCGCATCACGCGACCGCTCTCGCTGGGCGTGCGCTGCATCGACGGGCTGCTCACCGTCGGCGAGGGACAGCGCATCGGCCTGTTCGCCGGTTCCGGCGTCGGCAAGTCGACCCTCATGGGCCAGATCGCCCGCCAGACGTCCGCCGAACTCTCGGTCATCGCCCTCGTCGGCGAGCGTGGTCGCGAAGTCCTCGAGTTCATCGAGGACGCGCTGGGGCACGAAGGCATGAAGCGCTCGGTGGTCATTTGCGCGACGTCCGATCAACCTTCGCTGGTGCGTCTGCGCGCCGGCTACGTAGCCACTGCGATCGCCGAATTCTTTCGCGAGCGCGGTGGCAACGTGCTCTTCATGCTCGACACGGTGACCCGTCTCGCCCGTGCCCAGCGCGAGATCGGCCTCGCCATCGGCGAACCGCCGGCGCGCCAGGGATACCCGCCGTCGGTGTTCTCCATGCTCCCGCGCATGCTCGAGCGCACGGGCAACTCCGAGAAGGGCCGCTGCACCGCCATCTACACCTGCCTCGTTGCCGGTGGTGACATGGAAGAGCCCATCGCCGACGAGGTGCGCGGCATTCTCGACGGCCACTTCATCCTCAATCGCGCGCTCGGCGAGCGGAACCAGTGGCCCGCGATGGACGTGTTGGCCTCGCTCTCTCGCGTGATGAGTCAGATCGTCTCGAAGGAGCACAAGAAGGCCGCGGGCAAGCTCCGCGAGACCCTCTCGACCTACGAGAAGCAGCGTGACCTGATTCTGCTCGGCGCCTACCAGTACGGCACTGATCCCCGGACCGACTACGCCATCGACAAGTACGACGCGATCATCAACTTCCTCAAGCAGGACACCTTCGAGAACTCGCCCTTCGAAGAGACCGTGCAGCGCATGGTCGACATGTTCGCTGACGCCACGAGTTGATGTAGGTCCCGCTCCCTCCCTGCCGCTTCGCGCCCACCCACCACGGCTGGGTGCGGTGTAAGCTTCCACGGTCATGCCCCCCTATCGCCTCGAAGTCCTCCTCGACATCCGCACCAAGGCGGAAGACGCGGCCAAGGAGGCCTTCTCTGCGGCGATCAAGCTCGCCGAGAAGGAGAAGAAGCAGCTCGCCACCATGATCCAGCAACTCGAGCGCATGAAGGTCGAGCGCAAGGCGAAGGTGCAGGCCTTCCTCGAGG
>JBBRUE010000254.1:0-8482 GCA_038248085.1 Myxococcales bacterium
CGACGGCCGCATCGACGGAGGCGCGCTCCCGGGCGGCGGCGGAGCCGGCACGTAGGCATTGCCCATCGACGGGGCTCGGCGCATCGACGGCGGCGCACTTCCCGGGGGAGGAGGCGGTGGCGCGTAGGTGTTCTGCGGGGGCGGCGGCGCGTTGCGCGTCGAGGGCTCGCGCCCCGGCGGCGGAGGCGGCGGCACGTACGCGCGCTGGGCAGGCGACCCACGGTGGAACTCCGGCGGCGGCGCGAAGGCCCGCATCGAGCGACGCTCCGGCGGCGCGACGGCCACGTGGACGACGTCGCGGTACGCCGGGCCCCCGTACCAGGTCGAGCCATGCCACACGCGCGTCGGCACCGGCGCGGTCACCGAGAGGACGACGTCGAAGCGCGCCCGCGGCACCGAGTACTGAATGACGTGCTGCGAGGCGAAGTACGGCGCCTGCACGAAGAACCACCGCGGCCGGTGGTGCCGCGCGAAGGCCGGAGGCGGCAGCGGTGCCCAACCGGCGTAGCCCCCGCCGAAGCGCCAATCGACCCACGACGGGCCCCACGTCGTGTCGGGCACCCACACCCAGCCGTACGTCGGGTCGAACCACCAGCGACCGTAGTGGAACGTCGCCCAGCCGAACGGGAGCGGGCTCGAGAACGACCAACCGGCCTCGGTCGACACCCACTGCCCGTGCGAAGCGTAGGGCACGAAGTCAGGGCCGACGATCGACACCAACGGGCGGAAGACCCGCACATCATTCACCCAGACCCAGTTTCCGTACGGCGCCAGGCCCTGGTCGAACGCCTCGACGGAGTCGATCGCCTCGACCTCCATCGGCTCGGCGTCATCGGGGGGCGGCCCTTCCTGGCCGAGGGCGGAGAAGCTCAGGACGACCACTGCGAGCAGGAACGACTTCATGGGGCACCTCTCGTCGTGGAACACGCAGGGCTGCAAAGCAGAGTCACCGGGAGGATCGATGCATCGCCTGTGCCTCGCCCATCCCGCGGGACGACGCCCCGAAGTCAGGGGTCCGCTTCAAATCGAACGAGGCCCCCCTTCATTGTGATGCCTCCCGCGCCGGCACTACGCTGCGCCCCATGAGTTCCCCCCTCACGGCCTGGCTGAAGTTTCGCGACTATCTCTCCGAGGACGTCCTCGGCGGCCCCCGCGTGCTCAAGGCTGCGTGGGTGATCAACCTGCAGAAGGGCGGCACCCTGCCCTTCGTGCTGGCGCTGATGTGGCGCTTCGATTGCTGGACGCCGACCGCCTGGACCTACGCGGCGCTCCACGGCAGCTACGGCCTGTGCTGGCTGCTCAAGGACCGCGTGTTCCCCGACCCGAACTGGGAAAAGAAGATCACCTTCGCCGGCGCCTTCAACATGTGGGCGCTGGTGCTGGGCCTGTACTGGCTGGCGCCGGTGCTCATCGTCACCCGGAACTACGAAGCGCCGACGTGGCTGCTGTGCGTCGCCTCGATCGTCTACGTGCTGGGCGTGGTGATCATGATGGGCAGTGACGCGCAGAAGTACTTCACGTTGCGGGCGAAGCGGGGGCTGATCACCGACGGCTTCTTCGCGCGGGTGCGCCACCCGAACTACCTCGGCGAGATGATGCTCTACGGCTCGTTCGCGCTCGTCGCGGGACACTGGCTTCCGTGGGCGGTGCTGGCCTGGGTGTGGCTCGGCGTCTTCGTGCCCAACATGTTGCGCAAGGAAGCGAGCATGGCCCGCTACCCCGAGTGGCCCGACTACAAGGCGCGCAGCGGGTTCCTGCTGCCTCTTCCCGGCGGGCGCGCGCTGCCCGAGGCGCTCACCGCGGCGCAGCCTCCGGCGACGTCGCCCCGGTAGCGGCGTTCCGGCCCAGGCGCCGAGCGAGGAACTCGAGCCCGGGCAACCGGCGGCCGGCGCTCAGACGCCTGGCTCGACCGCAGCGACGCTCAGAAACAGCCGCTGAAGGTGAGCGTGCCCATGACGTGGGCGCTCCCGGCCGAACACGCGAGCGACGCCGAGCCGCTGGCGGCTCGCTTACCCCCACCGTGGTACCCCTCCCCCTTCAGCGTGAGCGTGCCGCACGGGCCGAGATCGATCGGAGCCTCGCCCGAGGTCGTGAGCACCGCGCCGGGCGTGCCCTTGAGTTCGGTGAAGGCTTCGAGGGTCATCGGCGGGAGCACGAGCTCGAGGCGGGCGCCGGTGACGTCCGTGAGTTCCACCCCTGTCGCGCGCGGCGCCAGCACATGGCACGCGGTGGGAGTGAAGACGGCGTCTTCCAACGCGAAGGCGCCCTGGGCCTTGAACTTTGGTTCACAGGCCGAGACGAAGAGGGCGAACACGATCAGGGAACACCGCACAGCGGCGATGCTACTCCGACGCGGCGCCGTTCTGCCGGGCTCGTTGCAGAGCGGGTCGGCACACCTGCAGGTCACGGCCCGCACGTCACCAGCGGAGGCAACGGGGCGTAGAACCGCCCGTCGCCGGCATCGCGCGTGGCATCGACGAGGGTCATCGCCTGGCCCAGCACATCGGAGACCTCGGCCCACGTCTGCGACAGCTTCGAGCCGCCGTCCGGCACCGCCATGCACAGGAACTTGGGCGCACCGCAGACGTCGAGCGTCTCGCAGGCGGCAGGCGTCGAAGCCACCGCGCGCCACGACGCGTCGCCGTACTGCACCGCGCCGCCCACCAGCACCAGCGCCACTTCGCGCGGCGAGGCGTCGACGATCGCCTGGTAGGGATCGTGCGGATCTCCGTGCACGACGACGAGGTCGGCGAGGAAACCGCGGGCGAGCTGGCCGAGCTGCTGGCTTCGTCCGACGACGGCGGCGCCATTGAGCGTGGCCATCACCACCAGGTCTCTCGCGCCGAGACTGCCGTTCCAATGCGACCGGTCCCAGGCCTGGGCGAAGCGGAGCTCCTCGAGCATGTTCTGGCTGCCACCCATCGACCAGTCGGGCCCCAGGGCGATCTCCACACCCGCGGCGACGGCGGCGGGAATGTTCGCGGTGTCTCCGTAGAGCGAGACGTTGGAATGAGGTGACCACGTCAGCCGCATTCCGCGGAGGGACATGTCGGTGAACTCGTTCGAGGCGAACGCCGTGCCGTGGGTCAGCGTCGTCTGCGGCCCCTTGAGACAGGCGCCGGCGAGCGAGCCCAGCGTCGCGTACTCGCCAAGGGACCGCGCATCGGTGCCCTCGCCGCAGTGCACCAGGAAGGCATCGGCGGTGCCGTCGGCGAAGTCGGCGCAGATGGACACGGCCGTCGCCTCCGCGAGGGGGAAGAGCGCACTGGTGCGCACGCGGTCGCTGCCCAGCCCGTTGGCCGACGAGTCGATGGAGCGCGCGAGGGAGCCGAAGCAACCGCTCGAGGTCCCCGGCAACCCGACGATGCTGGTGGTCCCGGCGATGAGCCCCTTGAGTTCGCCGAACTTGTCCATCTCGCACCGGAGGCTGCCCGTCGCCGTGCCGTACGGCGTCTGCGCACACCAGGCGGGCTTGCCTTGCGAGTCGTTGGCCAGGCAGTGCTTCACCTGCAGCATGGCCTGGTAGCCCGGCTCGCTCGTCCACTGGTCGTGGTTGGCGTAGACGCGCGCGGGCGTCCAGTCATCGCCATCGAAGACGTCGAAGATGATGTGGTTGTGCGTGTCGATGAGCCCGGGCGCGATGATGCCCCGGGTGTCGAGCAGCGTGGCCCCCACGGCCCCCGGCACCGCCTCGCAGTCATTGCCCGCCGCGACACAGGTGATGAGGGTGCCTTCCACCAGCACTTCGCCCTCGAACGCGTCGAGCGGCGTGACGATCGTGCCCTGCAGCAGGAGCCGGTCTGCCGCGCCGGGGATGAACCCACCGTCGAACGGCACGTAGCCGTGTGGCGTCGGGCCTGCGTCCAGCACAGACCCCGCGTCGGGCAGCGACCCCGCGTCGATCGGCTCACCCGCGTCGACCCGGTCTACGCCCGCATCGACGGCCTCGCCGGCGTCAGTCGATTCACCGGCGTCGATGCCAGCATCCGACCCACCTGGGGCCGCACAGGCGACACCGAAGACACAGAGCAGGAGCACGCTGAGGTGATGCGATCGGAGCATTGGGCAGTGGCCTCTTGCCCGGCGGGGTACCGGGCGCGACCTCGTCGCCTCTGAACTGTAGCCCCCGCGGGCCCGGCAGCGCGGTGCGACCGGTGAACTACCGATTCAGGCGCGCTTCTTCGCGGCGCGCATCGCGGCGTCGTAGGCCGTCATGCCGGCGCCGTCGGAGCTCCACGCATCGGCGGCGAAGCCACCGTCACGCCAGTCCAACTTCACCCAACCGCCGAGCTTGGCCGGAAACCAGCCCGAGACCGCCGGGACGCGGCTGGAGCAGGCGATGGCGTCCCAGGTCAGCGGCTGACCGGACTCCGAGTGATCGAGCCCGATGGGCTGCAGTTCGCCGGTGGGCGAGAGCAACTTCATGACCACGACTCCATCGACCAGCTGCGGAATCACCACCTGGCCGGGCGTCTGGTGCCCGACACGGGACAGCTCGAGCTCAGGGGCCGCCGACACGAGCACCTCCGGGTTCGACGGGGGGACGGCAGACTGCGCATCGGTGTGAGTCATGGGCTGGGTTTGGGTCATTGATGGTGTACCCGTACGGGCTCCCCGGCCCGCGTGTCGAGGAGAATCGGCGCGCTGATCCCCGCTGATCGGCGGTTGCTTTCCGGGACCCGTGTAAAACCGCTCGGGATGAGTCTGAAACCACTCGCCGTCTCGCTGGGCCTGCTGCTCACCGCGGGGTGTCCGAAACCCACAGAACCGGTCGCCGACGCGGGGTGCCTGGCGGGTGGCGCGGGCCGGCCGGACCAGGTCGTCTTCGGCGGGAATCGGCCGGTGAAGCTGCTCGTGCCCCGGGCCTGGGACGGCGCGTGCCCGGTGCCGCTGCTGCTGGTGCTGCACGGCTACGGCGCAGCGGGTTCGCTCGAGGCGAGCTACCTGGGCCTGACGAGCCTGGTGGACGGCCGGGGCGTGCTGCTCGCCGCGCCGGACGGGACCCTCGATGCGCAAGGCAGCGCCTTCTGGAACGTGGGCATCGAGGCCTGCTGCAACTTCGGAGGGGCCCCGGTCGACGACCTGGCGTACCTGCGCGACCTGCTCGCGGAGATCCGCGGGGTCTACAACGTCGACCCGCGCCGCATCTACGTGGTGGGCCACTCGAACGGAGGCTTCATGGCGCTGCGCCTGGGCTGCGAGCTCTCGCCCGACATCGCTGCCGTGGTGAGCCTCGCCGGCGCGGTGGGCACGCCGCGCCTGGCGTGCCACCCCGCGGCCCCGGTGAGCGTGCTGCAGATCCACGGCGACCTGGACGCTACGGTGCTCTACGACGGCGGCACGGGGATTCTCGGAAAGGGCGGCCCCTACGCGGGCGCGGTCGAGACCGTTGCGCGGTGGGCCGACGACGACGGGTGCCAGGCCACGCGCACGGAAGGCGCGCCGATCGATCTCGAGACGACGCTCCCGGGCGCGGAGACCACCGTGTCGTCGCACGACGGCTGCCCCGCGGGCACCGACGTCACGCTGTGGACGATCGAGGGCGGCGGCCACATCCCCGCGGTGGGGAGCAGGTTCCCGGGGCTCGTGTGGCGTTGGCTCGAGGCCCACCCGCGGCCGTGACGCGGAATCACGCCCGGAACGCGACTACGAACACCGGCCCTGACCGGCGCCGTGCACAATCGAGGTTCATGAACGTCAGGCCTCTCATCGTCCTCGTCGTGGTGCTGGGCTTCTCGGTGCGTGCCGAGGAATCGGCGCCTCCGCTCGTCCGCGCCGAAGGTCCCGCGGCCACGGCGGCCCCGATCACCGACGAACGCATCAGCCGCGTCGTGGCGTTCTCGCAGCCCGAGGTGGAACGCTGCTACCTCGGCCGTGGCCAGAAATCGAAGAAGACCCGTGAGGCGACGCTGAAGATGACCTTCACCCTCACGCTCGAGGGCCGGGTGAAAGACGCCGCGGTCGATGTCGCCGGCAGCACCCTGCAAGATCCCGGGCTGCATGCCTGCGCCGCGCGTGTGCTGTCCGGGCTCATCTTTCCCCAGCGGGCCGAACAGGTGGCCGACGAGCGCGTCGAGTGGACGTTCGCGCTCGGAGGGAACCACGTGGTCGATGGCGTGGAGCGCGCGGACTACGGCGGCAAGGTGCCCGCGGGCTTTCACGTCGAAGGTCACCTGGCTCGCGCGCTCGACGTACGCAGGCTCACACGCGGTCAGGCAGACGAGGCACAGCAGCACGGCGAGACGTCGCATGCACCGCTGCTACCGGCCCGTGCCCACGAAGGGAAGCTGGCGTTCGAGAACCAAAGCCCCACGAAGGCTTCGTGGTACGGACGCGCGCATGGCCGCCGCCGACGAAGTGAAGCGCATCCTCGTGTTGACGAAGGGTGATCCCGCGAAGGCGTACGAGCTGGTGCAGTCGCAGTTCTCGGTGCTCGTGCTGCGCACCCAGGTGATGCTCTCGCTCTCAGGCATCGTGATCACGGTGACCGGTTTTTCAGGCCGAACCATCGCGCAGACCAGCGTGTTCGCCCGCGGGCTGGTGGCGGCCGGCATCCTCATCGTGTTGAGCGCGGCGGCGGTGGCGATCGGCGGGGTGCTGCGGCTTCGTTGGCTGACCCAGGAGCTGACCGACGACCCCGAGGAGACCCTGGTCCGCATGCTCGACATCCGCGACACGAAGTCGCGCTACCTCGGCGTGTCGCTGCTGCTCTTCGTCGTCGGCTTCGCCTGCTACTGCCTGGCCATCGCGTTGATGCTGCTCTCGACGACGCCGGTGCCGTGACGGCGGGTCACCTCACCCGCGGGGGGCGAGCGACCTGAGGGCGACGGCGTAGCGTCTCTGCCCGGGGTTGAGCTTGTTCGCCCTGCGGTACGCGTCTTCGGCCTCGGCCTTCCGGCTCAACGAGAGCGCGAGGTCGGCGCGGAAGGCCCAGGCCTCTTCGCACTCCGGCTCGCGGGCGCAGGCCTCGGCGAGCAGGGCCAGCGACTTCTCGGCGGCGTAGTCGGGGTCGAGGCGGAAGCGCGCGAGCGCCAGCCACGCCAGCGTGCGGCCCCCGGGCTCGATGTCGACCGCGTACTCGAAGTGCTCGACGGCCGACTTCACCTGGCCCGCGTCGAGCCGGCGGCGCCCCTCGTCGAACTGGCTCTTCGCGTCGAGGAGTTCGGTGCGGATCTTGAAGTGCTCGGCGGCGGCCTTCGGGCGCGTCGCGCCGGCGCGCTTGTTGGCCTCGTGGTGTTCGCGACGCTTCTGGTGGAGCGCGTGTTGCTCGGGGTCACTCAACGCCCCGAAGGCCCGCGCGTAGACCATCAGCAGGACCTCGGCCTTGCCCCGCGCATCGGCTCCGCGGAAGCGCACCGGCGCGAGCGCCTCACACTTCTGCAGGAAGGCGCGCTGCAGCGGGCCCGATGGGGTGTCGGTCTTCACGCCGAGGAGATCGAAGGCGTCCCTCCCGCGGAACGAGAGGAACTCGTTGGCCAGCAGGTTCATCGTCGGCAGGTCGTCGTCGGCGTACGGCACCCCGGGGAGGGCGGGCGCAGGCCCGGGCGCCGCGACTTCGGGAATGGGCGCGGCCTGCTTCGGGCGCGCGTCGACGACCTCGGCGAGGTCCACGAAGTCGAGCACGCACAGGGCGTAGAGCCGCCGCCGCGTCTCGTCTGGGGTCAGCCCGGGCAGGGCGGTGAGCACGGCGAGGGTGGGGCGCTTCTTGAGCGCCTGCACGAGCCGCGTGTCCTTCGCAGACAGCTTGAGCTCTTCGCCCGGGTGGGTGATCAGCGCGAGGGGCTGGCTGTCGGGCAGCGCGAAGTGGGCGGCGAGCATCTCCGGGGCGAGCTGCGCGGCGCCGGTGAAGACGAGGCGCGCGGTGTTCATGCGAATCGGCGTCTCGACCTCCTCGAGCGCGAGGATCCGCCACTGCGCGTCGGCCCAGCGGAACGCGTCGAGCAGGGTGTGGCCGAGGTTGGCCTGCATCAGCTTGATGAGCTCGAAGCCCGAGACGAGCTGGCGGTCGAGGAGCAGCGACTGGAGCGGCTTGCCGGTGGCCGCGCTGTCCCCCAGCAGCGCGTGGTGCTGGGCCTCGGTGAGCTTGCCCTTCGCCACGAGGTACTTGCCGAGCGACTCGTGGAGCAGGTTCGACTCGCAGCCGACCGGCACCCCGGCGTCGACGTGCACGCGCTTCTCGAGGTTGCGCCGCTTGAGCTCGAGGGTGGCCGAGCGTTCCTCGACGAGGAGCGCGTGGAGCAGCAACGGCAGCGGGGTCTGGGCGAGCGAACCGGACTTCGCGCGCAGCACGTCACGACGAGCAGCGAACACCGGCCGAGTCTACATGGTTACTTCGGCACCGCCGCGAGCAGGGCCTCGAACTCTGCGACCCGCCGCTCGCTGACCTGGGCGCGGGGCAGCTTCTTCGCGTACTTCACCGCCTCTTCGAGGGTCTTGCGCCGGCCGGCGACGTCACCCTTCGCTTCGAACAGCGAGGCCTTGA
>JBBRUE010000255.1:0-8472 GCA_038248085.1 Myxococcales bacterium
CGCTGCTGCTGATGCTGTGGAGCACCGCCGCCCTCGCGGAGGACGTCGTCGAGGTGCCCGTCGAAGATGAGGGCAACGGCTACTCGCCCGACGAGGCGCAGGCCGACGAGACGCTGCGGCTGACCGGCTACGTCGACGTGGGCTTCGCGAAGACGTTCGGCGCCGGCAGGGTCACCGGCAGCAGCTTCAGCGAAAACGACACCCGGGTGCCGCTCGACTACGGCGTCGACGCCTTCGCCCCGGCGGTCAACTCGCGCGGCGACGTGGCGAGCACCGACAGCGGCGGTCGCTTCACCAACGGGTTCCTCCCGCGCTCGGTGGGCATCGGGAACAACGCGTCGTTCTTGATCAACACCGCCAGCGCCGACGTGCGCTTCCAGCCGCGGGGCGTGCCGATCTTCCTCTTCGCGCGCCTGCAGTTCATGCCGCGCCTGCTGCCCACCGGAGACCAGACGCGAGCCGAGCTCCAGCAGGCGTTCGGCCGCCTCTCGCCCTTGAAGAACCACGAGCTGGCGCTCTTCCTCGGCCGCTTCGACTCGGTGTTCGGCATCGAGTACCTCGAGAACGAGGCCAACCTGCGGCCGGGCATCACGCCCTCGCTCATCGCGCGCTACACCACCGGGCAGGGGCTGGGCGCGAAGGCGTTCTACCGGTTCCAGCTGCCGGCGCTGTGGTCGGCGGTGAGCTTCAACTTCGCGGCGACCAACAACGGCACGCGCATCGAGGCGCTGGTGCCCGTCGACGTGAGCCTCACCGGCAACTTCGTCGGCTCGGGGCGCGTGGGCTACGAGCTCAACCTCCAGCACCTGCAGGTGAAGCTGGGCGTCAGCGGCCTCTACGGACCGCGGAATGATCAACGCGTCGCCACCGCGCGGCAGATGGCGATCGCGGGAGACCTCCGGATCACCGCGTACGGCGTCTCGCTGTCGGGCGAGTTCCTTCGCCTCATCGACGAGCAGGGCCCGCTGGCCGGCAAGGTGACGGGGCTGACCACCGGCGAGGTCGCCACCGGGTTCTCGGTCTTCGGCGGCTGGGGCCGCCTGGCGTGGACGCTCCCGTGGAAGACGACGGCGCTGACCGGGGTCACGCTGTACGGCCGCTACGATCGCCGGCACGCGCAGTTCGAAGGCTTCCCCGAGCTGCAGACCGACCGCTTCACCGCCGGCGCGCGCATCGATCTCTTCGACGTGGTGGCCCTCAAGTTCGAGGCGCTCTTCAACCGCGAGCTCTCCGGCGCGCCTTCCGTCGGCAATGACGTCTTCACGTCGTCCGCAGTCTTCACCTGGTGATGCCCATGACGCTCTTCGCGCTGACGTTGTTCCTGGCGGCTGCTCCCTCGAAGGCCGATGCGGGCGTGGCCTGGCTGGGCGACACCATGCCGCTGCCGCTCGCGGTCAAGACGCCCGAAGACCTCGCGTTCAAGGCGGCCGCCGAGCGCGAGTACCTGGTGTTCAACCTGCTCGCGGGGGGCAAGGTGTCCTTCGACCGCGGTGACTACGCCGGCGCCACGACGCGCTGGGAGTCGCTGCTGCGCACCCCGGGCCTCGCCGCGGACCTCGTCGCCCTGGTGCAGCCGCTGGCCCGCGAGGCGCGCGCGCGTGCGGGAGGCGAGTCGCCGTCGACGCCCGACCCCGTGGTGACGATGACCCCGATGGATGCCGAGCCGGCCGTCGTCAAGGCCGCCCCCGCGTCGTTCGGCGTGTCGGGCGTCATCACCGGCGGAGGCACGCACGGGCCGGGCGGCGCCGTCATCGTGCTGCGACGGGCCGATGGCGCGACGCCCAGGCCGCGGGCGACGCGGGTCAAGGCCGTGCTGCAGAAGGACAAGCGGTTCCTGCCCCACGTCCTGGCAGTTCCGGTCGGCGCGACGGTGGAGTTCCGCAACGAGGACGAGCTGTTCCACAACGTCTTCTCGCTGAGCAAGCCCAACGACTTCGACCTCGGCCTCTACAAGAACGGCGCGCAGCGCGAGCAGGTGTTCGCCACGCCGGGACCGGTGCACCTGCTGTGCAACATCCACGCGGCGATGAACGGCTGGCTCTATGTGTCGGACTCGCCGTGGTTCGCGCAGGCCGATGCGCAGGGGCGCTTCACGGTGAAGAACGTGCCGGCCGGTCAGTACGAGGTCGAGGTGTGGCACGAGTGGTCGACCGCGACGGTGAAGCAGCCGCTCAAGGTCGGCGCGGGCCTCGCCGAGCTGGCGATCGCGGTCGACGGAGATCGCCGCGCGCCCGCGTTCGTCCCCGACAAGGCCGGCAAGCAGCGCCAGCCGCAGCTCGGATACTGAGCTGCGGCTGCTCATCGCCACCGACGTCGGCGGGAACGACGGGAATGGCGGTACCAACGAGGTGTCAGCCTGGGACTGCTACTTCACCGACGCCGAGACCGGCCCGCAGAACGCGCGCGCCGACACCACCACCGGCTTCGCGCTCTTCAACTGCGCGGGCTGCGCCTATGCCGACTCGCCGACCTTCTGCCGCATGGTCTTCCGCGACTGACGCGTCGCTCAGCGCGCGCGCACCGCGGAATGGCACCGGGGCCACTGGCACCCCGCCGTCCCCACACGCAGGCCCCCCAGGGAGTGACGCACCACCGAGTGCGCAGCAACGGTCTCGACGACGGTGTTGTCTGGGTAGCTCGCGAAGTCACCAGACTGGTGGACGCTCCAGTCATCGGGCGCCTGCTTGAGGTACCGGTGGACGGCCGCGGGAAAGAACAACGGGGCGGGGTGGGGCTCCGAGACCCACACGGTGGCGTCGTAGCGCTTGATCTCGAGGTCCCTGAGCGCCGGCCTGTTCGGGTGCGAGCGGAGCAACTGCTCGGCGGGCCCGCTGACGTCGAGCTCACGCAGGTGAAGTCGTTGGAGGCGCGGGAACCGAGCGGCCAGCAGGAGGTCGACCATCGGCGGGGTGATCGCCGAGTTCCCCAGGCAGAGCGACTCGAGGGTCTGTGCCATGGGCGACGCCACGAGGGCCTCGAGCTTCGCCAGGGTGAAGTCGAGCCAGAAGAACGAGAGCACCTCGAGCCCTTCGATCGAGTTCACCAGCGCCGCGAAGGCCCGGTCGTCGAAGTCCTGGAGGGTGTCGAACTTCAGGCCGAGCCGCTTGAGCTGCCGCAGGCCAGGAGCACGGGCCCACTTCGCCCACGCCTTGCGGCTGGCGCTCACCTCGTCGAAGACGAGCTCTTCGCACGCGAACGGCAACAGGGAGAACGCGTCGAGGCACGCATCGAACGAATCGCGATGCCCGGTGCGGCCCCGCAGGCGCAGTGAAGGAAGCGCGCTGAAGCGAGGGTCGCTGACGACACGCAGGAAGACCTCCGGGGCCAGGGGGCGGTTCAGATCGAGGTGCCCGGGGGGTGGGAGCGGCGCGGCGACGGGCCGTGGCACGCTGGTCCGGCTCAGGCACTCGAGGAGGCGCTGCACCATCGCGGAGGCTTCGACCGACGACGGTGCGCAGGCCGACGCCGTCACCGAGCCGGAGGTCTTCTTCCAGATTTGCATTTCCGACGAAGCGAACAAGGCGCGGTCGCCATCGCCAAGAGGCTGAACCGCGAGCTGAAAGCGCGGGTCCTCACCGGTGGATCGGCCGATGCGGATGCGCCAGGGCCCGGCGGCCCACGTCTCCATCCGCACGCGTTCCTTCGGCTGCGCGCGTGCAAACGGAAACGCGGGGCCGGTACCGCTCGACACGAGCTCGGCCCGTGGCCGCGTGCCCGCATCGCCGAGCAGCGCGGCCAGGAGCTCGTCGGCGGTTGGCACCCGCCCGGCCGTGGTGATGAGGGAGGAGGCACTCTCTCCGTCCGGGATCGGGCCGACCGGGATCGCATGGCGGAGTTCGGTGAGCGTGGGGAAGGCTCCGTCGCCGCGCTGGGCCGCCGCGGTCGGGTCTTCTTCGAGGTCGGCGTGCACATAGCCGAAGCGGAGGCCCCGAAAGCCCTCGGTCAGGACGAAGGTCGAAGGGAGTCCCGCGCGTACGCCGAGCACGGCCGTCGACTCGTTCTGGAAGCGCGCCCATTCGTCGGGGAGCGCCGCAGGGGTGAGCCAGGTCAGCGAACCGGCGTGGGCGGCGAAGGCCTCTCGCAGGGCCGCAAGAATCGGAGCTGCGTCTGCCGTCGCCTTCACCTGGAGGCGCAGGCCTCGATGGGGAAGCCCCTTCGACTCCGCGGAGAGCGTGGCGCCTCGCGGAAGCCCCTCGATCCACGCGGAGTAGAACGTGCCGGGCATGCGATCGGGATCGTCCTCGGGCTCCTCCTTCGACCGGAACCCGACCGCTGAAGCCGGCCAACCCTCCGAGCGCTCGAGGGCCGTCGCCATCGTCCCCGCGATGACGCCGAGTTCCGCCGTGGTCACGCGCAGCACCTCGAGGTACAGGGAGATCACCCGCAGAGTCTACCCACACCTCTCCGAGGGCAGTTTGTGAGTCTGATTGCCGATGCTCGCACTTGACGCCCCCCCGACTCCCAGCTTTGGAGCGCCCATGAACCTTCGAACGGTGGTGGTGGCGGCGAGCGTGGCGATGGCCCTGGGCGGGTGTGACTGTGGGCGGGTGGGTCTGCCCGACGAGCACGGCCAGGACGGGGGCCTCGACGACGCGGGCCTCGCGGTCGTGATGGTCGATGCCGGAGGGGCGAGCGTGCTCGAGGCGGCCGTCATCGACTCCAACGGCGACGTGCTGCTGCTCCAGCTCGACGGCGGGGTGCAGCTCCTCGCTTCGCGGGCTGACGCCGGCGCGGGCAGCTTCCAGCAACCCCGGTGGGACCCGACGGGCACGCGGCTCGCGTTCGCCGACGGGGAGCGCGCCTTCGTGCGCGAGGCCGACGGCACGGTGCACCGGCTGCACACCTCGCGGCTCAGCACCGGCGCGTACGACGGCAAGACGACGCGCGTCGAGTGGTCGCCGGGAGGCACGTGGGTCGCGCTCAATGGCACCGACTACTCCAGCGACAGCGACGCGCTGTTCGTCGTGGCCGACGGTGGGCTCCCCGAGCTCGTAGCGCTCACCCGGCGGTGGGCGTGGGAATCGCCCGGGGTGCTGCTGTATTCGGCCCTCGACTCGAACCGCTCCGTGCACGTGACCTGGCGCTACGACGTGGCCACGCGCGACGCGGGCGAAGCCTTCGTGGGCCAGTTCTTCGATGCGACGCGCATGGGCATGACGGTGCTGCAGCGCCTGGCCCCCGTCGCCGACGGCGGTCAGGAAGCGACGCTGCTGGTGCGCTCGCCGGGTGGTGGGGTGGCCCCGTTGTACGCGGCGGGTTCGCCGCCGGTGTCCTTCGGGCCGTACGACGGGGTGAGCCTCTCGGCCTTCGGCGCCGAGGCGGCGGTGCGGGGGGAAATGCGGCTGCCTTCTGGCGCGACGGAGTACCGGGTGCAGCGGGTGTCCCTGCAAGACGCTCAACAGACCACGCTCTCCGCGGAGCCGAACGTCGGCGCCCAGGCGCCGCTGTGCCTGCGCTTCGTACCCGGCGGTGAGTGGCTGAGCACGATGGGCGGCACGCCCAGCCCCACGTTGCGGCTGCTGGCGCGCGATGGAGGGGTGACGGTGGTGCCCTCGCCCACGCTGGGCTCCGCGGGAGACCTGGGCTGCCTCGACTGGCGCCTCCGCCAGGAGTGAGCTGAGCGTTCGCGTCGAGTAAATGGAGGCTGCAGTTCGTCTCGCAGAATGAGACGAAATTGCCGTGCCATGAGCTTGCGTAGAAGGCGGCGATCGTCGAACAGTAGCGCCATGCCCAACCCCATTGGCACCCGCCCCACCACGCTCCCTTCCGCGCCCACCGCCCCCAGCAGCAACGTGACGGTGAATGCGGGCGACACGATGTCGAAGATCGCGCAGCGGCTCGGCGTCTCGACCCAGGCGCTGATCGAGGCGAACCAGACGAAGTACCCGTCGCTCGCCACCAACGCGAACGCGGTCCAGGTGGGGTGGAAGCTGAACGTGCCGGGCGGTGCGACCGCGCCGACCACTCCGCAGGCGCCGGCTCCCGCGGCAGGTTGGGCGCCGAAGTCGAACGACAAGGTGCTCTTCGTCGCGATGAACAACAGCGACGCGCACCGCTCGACGCTCGAGTCTGACGCGCTCCAGGCGCGCGGCACGAACGTCACGGTGATCAAAGACGCCGCGAAGGACGACACCATCGGCGGGCAGGACCTGAGCACGGCCGAGGGCGCGAGGGCGTTCGCGCTCTCGCTCGGGCTGCCGGGTGAGCAGACGAAGAAGATCGCCGACGTGCTGCAGAACGCGGGCGCCGACTCGCGCGACGAGCTGGCGCAGATCGCCCAGCAGTGGGCGGTCGCCGAGAAGGGTGGCCAGCCGCCGTCGCGCCTCGTGCTCTCGGGTCACCACGTCGGCTACGGCGTGTACGGCGAGAACAACGGCAAGCTCGACTGGCCCACGGTCGGCGCGCTCGCTGAAGCGATGCCCCGCGGCGCGAAGAGCGTCGAGGACCTGCTCATCGCGGGCTGCTACTCGGGCGGCGAGAACATGATGGAGAAGTACACCGCGATGTTCCCCGGCGCGAAGACCATCGTCGCGTACGACGGCTCGTCACCCGGCGCGTCGTCGGGCGCCACCGCGCACCAGAAGGCCTGGGAGCAGGCCACGCGCGGCACCAGCCAGAGCATCACCCACGACCTGTTCAAGGGCATGCGCAAGGGCGAGAACGTCACGGTGTGGACGAAGGCGCGCGGCTTCGACAACGGCGAGCCGCGGCCGGCGCTCGCCGACCTGAAGACCCGTCAGAACGAGCTCGCCGACGGCTTCCGCTCGGCGCTCTCGGGCAGCACGCCCATCCCCGACACGCAGCGCGGGCCGGTGCGCGAATTCTACAACGCGACCCAGCGGCTCATTCAGCACCCCGAGACCACGCCGGCCGAGCGCACCGCCCTCGAGGCCACGCGCGACCAGACGATTCGCCTCATCTTCTACGGGCCGGTCTCGAACCGCTTCCAGGAGGCGTACGCCTCCAAGATCGACGCGGGCTACCGCGCGGTCGGGATGGACGTGCCCAACTTCAAGACCATGAGCCGCGGCGACGCGCTCAAGTCGATCGCCGACTTCCAGGCGAAGCTCGCGGCGAACCCGGCAGCGGGCGACGCGGCCACGCGGCTGGGGCCCATCCTCCGTGACTTCGGCGCGCTGAAGCCCAGCCTCATCCCCGAGACGTGGATCTGAGCTCTGAAGAGACGGTTCGGGTTTGAAGATTCGAGTGCCCGGCGCAGTGATGACTACTTGAAGACGCCGTTCGGACCCTCGGCCTTGTTGAGGTTGACGGCGAGCGGCAGGCGCAGCGCGGTGCGGAGAATCTGTTCCGCTGCGAGGCTCACCACGTCCCTCACGCGACCATTGAAGCAGTCGCCTTCCGTCTCTTCGTCGCCGAAGCCGTGTGAGGTGAGGTCGAGGCGGCTCAACCCGCCCGCGGGCCACCTCGCGACCGCGACCAGCGCGCACTCGTCGACGTCGTCACCCATCAGGTGCGCCGAGACCGGCCCCTTGAGCGCGAGCTCGACCTCGAACGGCTCGGTGCCTGCGCCGACGGCCGCGTCGTGACCCAGCGCCTTCAAGGTCGCGACGAGCTGGCCTCCGAAGTACGCGCGCGCTGACCCGTCGAGGTCCTTCCCGCTCACCACCACCTTCACCTTGCGAGGGCCGAGCAGCTTCGCGGCCTTCGAGTCGAGTTTGCGAATCGAGCTGATCAGCTTCTGCACCTGCGGGTCGCTCACCGTCGCGCGGTAGCCGTCGAAGGTCATCTGCTGCGGGTGCAGCAAGGCGAGCGCCAGGTTCATCGCGGCAGGGGCGCTGGTGTTCGACTTCGCAGCCCACTGCTCCCAGGTGGCGAGCTCGTCGAGGTCGCGCTTCAAGACGCTCAGGGTGGTGGCCAGGTACGCGCCTGCTTGGTCCTTCTGCGGCACGTCCTTCAGCTTCGTCTGCAGCTCGACCTTGAGCGCCTCGAGCACCTCGAGCGCTTCGCCGTACTGGCCGTCGCGCGTGAGGAGCTCAGCCTTCTTCTGCTCGGCGTCGCGATGTTCCCGGAGGTCGGTGAGCTGGGCGGGGGTCATGGTCAGCACCAGGAGCGTGAGTGAAGCGCAGAATGACATGACGGTGGTTCAGCCCACCTTGCGCATCAAGTCACGCACCGCGAGCGCCATCTCGGGGCCCTTCTCGACCAGCCCGGCGTGGCCGGCCTCGGAGATGAGCACGTAGCTGGCCTGCGGCAGCCCGCGGCGCATCTGCTCGACCTGGGACAGCGGCATCAGCAGGTCGTTCTCGGCCGCGACGATCAGCACCGGCACCGACACCCGGGGCAGCACGTCGGATCCGCGCTCGGCCAGCAGGGAACGCAAGGTGTGCCAGTACGCCAGCGGGTCCATGCGGGCCACGCCCTGGAGGAACTCGTCGATGTCCTCCTTCGGCGCGTGCGGCTGGAGCACGCCCGCCAGCTTCGCGATCGGGTAGGGCAGGCTCGAGCGCAGGA
>JBBRUE010000256.1:0-8459 GCA_038248085.1 Myxococcales bacterium
AGCCGCAAGACCATCGTCCGCGAAGTGGAAGAGCTGCGGCAGAAGCTGGACGGGCTCGGCGCCCTGCCGGCGGGAGCGAAGGCATGAGCGATCACCTGTCGTCCCTCGAGCTCGACGAAGTGGCCTCGGGCCTGTCCGCCGGGCCGCCCCACCTCGCGAGCTGCGCCGAGTGCAGGGCGCGCGTGTCGGCCGTGAAGCAACAGAACGCCGCCCTGCTCGCGAGGCCCGAGGCGAAGCGACAGCGAGAGGCCCTCCTCCCCGCCGCCCCGCGACGATCGACCCTGCGCCTCGTGGCCGTCCTCGTGCCGCTCGCCGCCGCGCTGGCGCTGTTCTTCGTCTGGCCCCGGCCCGCCACCCCGACGGGCGATCGGATCAAGGGCGCCCCCAGCGTGGTGCTCCTCGACGATCACGGGAACGCGGTCACCCACGCCAGGCCCGGCCAGCAGCTGACGCTCGCCGTCGGCGCGCCGGGGTTCAAGCGGGTGGCGATCTTCACCACCGGCACCGACGGAGGGCGCGAGCCGCTCTGGGCGGGGAGCATCGAAGACGGTCCGCGGGTGCAGCTGATGCAACTCGAGGTCACGCCCGGCGACGTCGAGGTGACGGCCGAGTTCGACGAGGGCCCCCGGCGCACGACGGCGACGACGCGGCTGCAGGTGCCGTGAGCATGCGGTGGCTGGGGCTCCTCGTGGTGTCGCTCGCCCTGCCCTCGCTCGCCGAGGGTCGCCGCTTCGCGCTCGTGGTGGGCGAGAACCGGGGGCTGGTGAACGAGGAGCAGCTCCGCTTCGCCGAGCGCGACGCGCGGCGCATGGGCGACGCCCTGGTGGACGTGGGGGGCTTCGCCGCCGCGGACGTCACCGCGATCGGCGGGGCTGACGCGACGTCGCTGCGGGGCGCCCTCGCTCAACTGCGCACCGCGATGGGGAGCGGACCCAACGATCGGCTCCTCATCTACATCTCGTCGCACGCGGGCGACGGCGTGCTGCACCTCGCGGGCACCGAGTTCCCGCTGCAGGAGCTGGTCGACTTCCTGAAAGCCGCGCCGGTGCAGGTCGGCGTGTTGGTGATCGACGCGTGCCAGTCGGGCCGCGTGACGCGATTGAAAGGTCTCAAGCCCAGCGACGCACCGCCGCCGACGCGCATCGAGGCCTCGGGGGTCGAAGGGCGGGTGCTGATCTCTGCCTCGGGCGCCGACGAATACGCGCAGGAGAGCGAGGCGCTCCAGGGCAGCTACTTCACGCACTACTTCGTGGCAGGGCTGCGAGGCGCGGCCGACAGCTCCCGTGACGGCAAGGTGACGCTCGACGAGGTCTACGGCTGGGCGTGGGCGCGCACCATCGAGGCGACGTTCTCCTCGCGAGGCGGGGTGCAGCGGCCGGCCTTCGCGGTGGACCTGAGGGGCGCAGGACAGCTGGTGCTCGCCGAGCCCCGGCGCAGCGCCTCGCAGCTGACGCTCGACGTCCGTGCACCGGGCCGCTGGCTCATCGTGGCCCAGGAGACAGGCCAGGTCTTCGCCGACGTCGACAAGGGAGAAGGGCCGATCTCGCTGGCGCTGCCGGGCGGTCGCTACCGCGTGCAGCTGCGGCTGGCCGACTCGGTGCTCGAGCGCGACGTCACGGTGCCCGCGTCGGGCGGCGCGACGATCTCCGGCGGCGATCTCGAGCAGGCGTCGCTGCTGCGCGTGGCACGCAAGGGAGGAGAAGAGACGCGCGTCGTGATCTCGGCCTCCGGTGGCGTCTCGTCGGGCCTGGTGACCGGCCTGTCGGCCCAGCCGGGCGCGGAGCTCCGCGTGCGTCGCGACGGGTTCGTGATCGGCTTCCTCAACCAGCTCACCGCCACCTTCGGGTTCCGCGACGGCACGCCGGCCTCTGGCGCCTTCCGTCAACTCGAATTGGAGCTGCGGGTCGGCGCCGGCCACCGCTTCCCGTGGACCCGCGGCAGCCTGGCGCTGGGCCTCGAGCTGGGCCCGCTGCTCGTGTTGCAGTCCGCCCTGCCCGACGGCTCGTCACGCACCAGCCTCGGGCTCGCCGCCTGCCTGGCGCTCGAGGGCCGGGCGCACATCGCCGGCCCGGTGGAGGCCTTCGTCATCGGCACCGGCGGAGGCGCGCTGGTGAAGAAGCTGGTCGGCCCGTCGATCGCGCCGCGGCTGGGCGTGTCCCTTGGGCTCGCCGTCACCTTCTGATGTCCCACGCCGCGGGGCCCGCGTGTCCAAGCGGGCATGAGAACCCGACTCCTGGCAGCGGCGTTGTTCATGGCGTGTGGCGTCACCCCGATCACCCCCGAGGTGGGCCCCAACGGCGAGTTCCCCGAACAGCCCGCCCCCGCGACGCAGGCCCTGGGGCTGACGAACTTCACCGGCCCCAGCGGCTGCGTCGATCTCGAGAAGCACATCGAGGACCGCGCGGTCTTCGAGATGCGGGTCAACGTCGAGAACGCGAAGAAGTACGCGATGGACTGGTTCGACTGGCGCGCCAACGGCACCGGCCCGCTCTCGGATGCGGGCAGCGCCTCGGGGGGCGGCTCCGGTGGCGGCTCCGGAAGTGCGACGGGCGGCGGGGCGGGCACCTCGGCGCCGACCGACTTCACGACCACCAACACCCAGGTCGCGAGCATCGACGAGCCCGACATCATCAAGAACGACGGCACGCGGCTCTTCGTGGCGTCGGGACGGCGGCTCTTCACCGCGACCACCTGGCCGGCGACCGAGCTCCGCACCCGGGGCAGCGTGGAGATCGGCGGACGCCCCTTCGAGCTCTTTCTTTCCGGTGATCGGGTGGTCGTCTTCTCCCACCTGCTCGAGCCCACCTTTGGGCTGCCGTCGTGGTGCCAGGCGGGTGACTGCGCGCAGTGGTACTCGAACGCGACCCTGGTCACCCACCTCGACGTGAGCGATCTCGCGGCGCCGCGCGTGGTGGCGACGCAGCGGGTGCCGGGCCGCTACGAGTCGGCGCGCCGGGTGGGCAACGTGATGCGCCTGGTCACCACCGCCTCGATGCCCTTCATCGACGGGTTGCAGACCTGGGTGCGATGGGAAGATCAGCAGGCGGCCACCAGCAAGGAAGCGCTCGGTCACCTCTTCGATCTGCTCGCCACCTTCAACGAGGGGCAGATCCGCCGGCAGTCGCTCTCGACGTGGCTCCCCGCCGCGCTGCTCACCTCGGGAAACGCCACCGCGACCACCCAGCTCGACTGCGCCGACATCTCGACCACCACGGTGTCCGCGCGGTTGGGGCTGACCAGCATCGTGAGCCTCGCCATCGACGACCCGTTCGCGTTCTCGCGGCAGACGCTGCTCGCAGCGATCGACGAGCTGTACCAGGGGCCTGACTCGCTCTACCTCGCGCAGCGGCACTGGTGGTGGTGGGGCAACACCTCGGGCACCAACAGCGATCAGACGTACCTCTATCGCTTCGACCTCAGCCAGGCCGACCGCGTGCAGTTCCTCGGCGCCGGCCGCATCGACGGCCGACCGCTCAACCAGTTCTCACTCGACGAGCAACAGGGCGTGCTGCGCGTAGCGACCACGGTGACCGAGGCCACCTCGTCGAGTTGGCAGACCGTGAACCGGGTGGTGACGCTCGGCGCGCAGGGCGGGGCGCTGGTGGAGCTGGGCCGCACCGCCGATCTCGCCCCCGGGGAGCGCATCATGAGCGCGCGCTTCATCGGCGACCGCGCGTACGTCGTCACCTTCCGACAGACCGACCCGCTCTTCGTGATCGACCTCAGCGACCCCGCGCAGCCACGCAAGGTCGGCGAGCTGAAGATCCCCGGGTTCTCGAGCTATCTGCACCCGCTCGACGCGACGCACCTCCTCACCATCGGCGTGGGGATCCCCGAGAGCGGCCCGAGCTGGGAGCGGTCCCTCCAGCTCCAGATCTTCGACGTGAGCGACCCGACGAACCCGCGCCAGACCCACACCCAGCGCGTGGGCCAGGCCTGGGGCTGGAGCGAGGCCCAGTGGGACCACAAGGCCTTCAACTTCTTCCCGGCGAAGGGCCTGCTCGCGGTGCCGTTCTCCGATTGGTACACCGATCAGACCAATGGCTCGTGGCACTTCGTGTCGGACCTGCGGGTGTTCCACGTCGACGCGCTGACCGGCTTCACGGCGAAGGGCGCGCTGACGATGGACGACGTGCTGCGCCGCAACGACTGCTCGCAGGGTGGCTGCTGGAATTGGTGGTGGGAGCCGCAGGTGCGTCGCAGCGTCATGGCCGACGACTTCGTGTACGCGGTGTCCAGCGGCGGGGTCCGGGTGGCGAACGTCGAGTCGCTCGACCAACCCATCGCCACGGCGCTCTTCGACGCGGCGCCGTGAGGTAAGAGGTCCCCCGATGCTCTTCCGCCGGGCGCTCAAGCTGCTGACGCTGGTGCTGCTGACCACGGCGGCCTGCCTCGATCCGCTCTACGAAGACGGCGCTCCGCTCACCTCGGGCTGGGTGTTGTGCTGCCAGGCCGGCGCGGTCGACACCTGCTTCTGCGAGCAGGCGACGTCGTGTCAGCAGCGCCTGTACCCCTGCGCGATGGGCCGCTGCAGCTCGACCCCGTTCTGTCTTGCGGCGACTGGTGGCGGATCCGGCACCGGGGGCGGCTCCTCGGCGGGCGGTGGCGCCGGCGGCGGCGGCGGCGGCGGCTCCCAGGACGCCGGGGTCGGCCCCACGGACGCCGGGGTGCTCGACGCCGGGGCTGGAGGCGGGAGCGGTGGAGGCGCCGGGGGAGGCGGAGGCGCCACCGTCGACGCGGGGCCGCTCGCCCCAGCCTTCGAGTTCTGCTGCGTCGCCAATCGAGTCACGACCTGTCCCTGCCCGCCGACCGGGTGCGGCGCCTCGCCCTTCACGCCCTGTCCCGGTGGGGCCTGCAGCGCGGGCACTGCAACTGCCGTCTGTCGCTGACTTTCTCAGCCGCTGAGACGGAGAGATTTGCATCGTTGGCGCGATCCGTGCTCAACGGCCGCCCCGATGCTGCCTGGAACTCTTTTTCGAAGGTTGATCACGACATCGCTGAAGGATGTCGTCGTCTTTCTCACACTGACTGCCAGTTCACTGGCGATCGCGCAGGCCGTGCCGACGGTGGGCACCCAGGGCGCCGACGAAGGCTCGAAGTCGCCCTACCGCGGCACGAGCGTTTCCTACGGGCACGCGATCACGTCCTACAACCCGACGCCTGAGGTGACGGCCTGGAGCCAGCGCATCGGCCTGACGCCGGAATGGCACTTCACGAAGGAGTTCTTCGTGCGTGCGCGCTTCTTTCTGTCCCAGGAGCTCACCCCCTCTGACAGCACCAACACGCTCCACGAGGTGGAGCTGTCCGACCTGTGGTTCGACGCGGTGTGGGGTGGCTGGAAAGAGAAGAACACCGGCATTCGCCTGGGCGCCGACATCCGCCTGGCGCTCCCGACCTCGAAGGGCTCGCTGGCGGCGACCCGGCTCTTCACCCTGGGCCCGTCGCTGAACCTCTCGCGCAACTTCGACGTCCTGGCCGGCCTCACGCTGGTCTACTCGACGCGCTTCACCTGGCGCTTCAACCAAATGTCGACTCGGCGGAACGCGGGGGGTCTGATCTCGAACTGCGACGGCTCCTTTGGCGGCATTCCCGAGGCATGCGTCAACACGGCGACCGGCGCCCGCAACGTCCAGGCCGACCTGATCCACGGCGCGACGGTGAGCTTCAGCCCCCACCAGAAGCTGAACGTCTCGGCCACCTTCCTCATCCAGCACGCGTGGCTTTCGGCGCTCGGTGCGGTGCCCGCGGAGTACGCCAACGTCCCCGAGTTGCAGCTCAACGCCAACACCACCAACACCCGCGACTTCAACGCGTTCATCGTGGGCGTGAGCTACCAGCCCTGGGACATCGTCGGCTTCACCCTCGGTGCCTTCAGCTTCCAGAACCAGCTCGACACCACGGGCAAGTACATCTTCCCGCTTTTCAACCGCAACACGGTCGTTTCCCTCGACGCGACGTTTGACCTCGAGGCCACTGTCGCCAGCTTCACCAAGGAGAAGAAATGAGTCGCTACACCCGCCTGACGATCAGCCTCACGGCCCTCGCCCTCGTCGTTGGTTGCGCCAAAGAGCAGGCGCCCATCGACCGCGTTCAGCCGAACTACTACGAGAAGTCGTTCTTCGTCGGGAAGGACTACCGCGGCGTGCAGGACGACCCGGAGTTCTACTCGCAGGCGACGCTGATCGACGTCGGCTATGGCGCCGGGCAGGACGGGCTCTTCACCAGCACCTACGCGCAGCCGCTCTCGCGGGTGAAGTGGCAGGTCACCGAGACCCTCCTCATCGCGCGGCTCGCCTATGAGCGCGTGAAGGACTCGGACGGCAAGGGCGTGGGCAAGTCGACCAACGACGGCATCGTCGTGGCGGCCTACCCCATCCAGAGCCACTTCGACATCCGCCGCCAGTACAACCCCTCGACGGGCGAGCAGATGAACGTGATCGAGGAGAACTCGGTCGACCGCCCGTGGAACGAGCGCCAGTTCATGCGCGTCGACTGGTCGAAGAACCTCTCGACCGACAACTACGACTTCGACACCCTGTCGATGATGGGCCTGTACGGCGGCATCACCTACGAGCCGCTGGCGTACGCGGTCAACGACCCGAACGATGACGACGCGCCGCACGTCGATCTCGAGAACGGCTACCTCGACCTGACCAACAAGGCGTTCGCCCGGCCGCAGATGATCACCCTCGAGGCGTGGGGCGGCTTCACCTTCCCCGCGTGCTTCCTCGACGCCGACATCGGCGGCGGCGGCGCCCCCACCACCCAGTGCAGCCCGGTGGAGCTCACCATTCGCCAGTCGTTCCGCAAGGTCCCGAACAACGACTACGAGGCGGCTGACTGGGACGGCTACCGCTTCCAGGCCTTCGGCGCCTTCACCACCGATCGCAAGGGCTACGCGCGTGACTACGGGATGACCGACACGCAGTGGCACCGCTTCATCAACCGCTACAACCTGTGGGACCGCAGCCACAAGTACACCAACCCGGCCACCATGGAAGGTGCGGTCGCGTGCTTCGTGCCGACCACCACCCCGAGCGGCGCAGACCCGCACCGCGACGTCAATGGCGACGGCACGGAAGACGAGTGCGCGTCGATCGGCGGCGGTTCGCGCTGCGACACCTTCGCCCAGAAGTGCACCCTGCCGTTCCGCGAGCGCCAGACGAAGACGGTGGTCTGGTACTACGCCGAGGGCTCGGCGCCCGACTTCTTCGAGCCGACCCGCGAAGCGGCCCACGAGTGGGACGTCGCGCTGCGCTCGGCCGTGCAGGGCTCCCGCTACGCCGAGTGCGTGCGCACCGGCGGCCTCGACTGCCAGGAGCGCTCGCCGATGTACTTCGGCCAGCAGGACGACAACCAGGACGCGATCTGGCTGGCGCGCGAGGTCGATGACTGCCGCGCGGGCCGCTACGCTGCGCAGGGCAACTGCGAGTCGCTCGCCGACACCCTCGGCGCGTCGCGCAACATGGCCGCCGGGGTGATCGCCCTGGCCAAGCTCCCCGAGATGCTCGTGCTCTGCCACAGCCCGGTCGAGGCCAACGATCCCGCGGCCTGCGGCACCCCCCGGCTCCCCGCCGAGCTCACCGCGGCGCTCTGCTTCTCGGCGCGCCTCGAGGGCAACACCGAGGTGGTCAAGCAGTGCCACCGGGCCCTCACCGTCCGCCGTGGCGACCTCCGCTACCACGCGGTGAACACCATCGCCTCGCCGCAGACCCCGTCGCCGTGGGGCATCATGGTCGACGCGCACGATCCGCTCACCGGTGAGAAGGTCTCGGCGAGCATCAACGTGTGGTCGCACGTCACCGATCTCTGGAGCCAGGGCATCGTCGACACCGCCCGCTTCATCAAGGGCGAGCTGCAGACGTCCGACGTGACCGAAGGCACCTACGTCAGCGACTGGGCCAGCGCGGCCGAAGCCGCCAACGCCGGCAACACCCTGCCCAAGATGTCCATCGAGGCGCAGAACAAGATGCTCGCCGGCTCGCTGGGCGCCGCGGATCTCACGGGCCTCGAGACACAGCTCTCAGGCATGAAGAAGAGCCAGGCCTTCATCAAGGGCCTCGCGCTGCGCAAGCAGCTGTCCGAGGTGCGCTTCGACGCGAAGCAGCCGGCCACCACGCGGTCGATCTACGACACCCGCCGCAAGCACGCGCTCAACACGCCCACCGAGGCGGCGTTGATGACGCGCAGCATGCAGCAGCTCGCCGGCGACACGTCGAAGCTCGACGCGTCTGGCCGGGTGCTGCTGGCCCTCTCGTCGCCCCTGCGCGGCGCGAACCCCTCGGTGCAGCGCGAGCTGAACCAGGCCCGTGAGCTCGCGCTGGCGGACCGCGGCGCGTGCGTGATGCACGAGGCCCCCGCCCCGCTGGGCATCGCGGACCTCGCGACGATCCTCGAGTCCAAGTTCGGCCCCTTCGACCCGGCGGCCTCCAAGGACGCGCAGGTGGCCCACGCCGAGC
>JBBRUE010000257.1:0-8448 GCA_038248085.1 Myxococcales bacterium
CCATCAGCACCAGGTCGACGTCGCTCTTCTTCGATTCCTCGACGCACTCCAGGCCGTTGCTCACCACCCGCACCTTGTGGCCGAGCTTGCCCAGCAGGGCCGCGGTCATCGACGCGTTCACCGGGTCGTCTTCCGCCAGCAGCACCCGCAGAGCGCGCGGCGCCGGGGTGATCCGCGAGATCGATGGGGGCGAATGGGTGATCACCACCGTAGGCAGCGGCACCTCCAGCTCGAACACCGCGCCCCCGCCCAGCGTGCTCTGCACCGCCACATCACCGCCCATGAGGCGCGCGATGCGACGGGTGATCGCCAGCCCGAGGCCAGTGCCGCCGAAGCGCCGCTGCACGCCGACGTCCGCCTGCTCGAAGGGCTCGAAGATGCGCGCCTGGTGCTCCACCGCGATTCCCGGCCCGGTGTCCCGCACGCTGATGCGCACCCTGTCCTGCGTGCGCGTGACCGTCACCCGCACCGACCCGGTGTCGGTGAACTTGAGCGCATTGCCGACGAGGTTGTTGATGGTCTGGCGAATGCGCGCGGCGTCGCCGCGCACCGGGCCCCGGGCCTCGATCGCCACGTCCACCACCAGCTCGATGCCCTTGCGCTGGGCCACCGCGAGGAAGGTGCGCGCCGTCTCGCTGACCACCTGCTCGAGATCGAACACCCGCGGCTCGAGCTCGAGGCGGTTGGCCTCGATCTTCGACAGGTCGAGCACGTCGTTCACGATGGCCAGCAGCGACTCGCCGGCCCCCTGCAGCACGTCGACGTACTCGCGGAACTCCTCGGGCAGGTCGTGCTGCTTGAGCAACTGGGTGACGCCGAGAATGCCGTTGAGCGGCGTGCGGATCTCGTGGCTCACGTTGGCGAGAAACTGCGTCTTGAGGCGGCTGCGCTCGAGCGCCTCTTCGCGCGCGGCCACCAGCTCGGCCTCGCTGCGCCGGGCGTCGGTGACGTCGCGAATGACGAAGAGGAAGTCGCCCCGCGTCATCGGCACCACGCGCGCCTCGAAGCTGCGCACCTCGTCTTCGGCGGGCAGCAGGTAGGTGAAGTGTTGGGGTGCTCCCCGCTCCCGCGCCTGCGACATCGCCTCGCGCGACTGGCGCGCGATGGTGGGCGGCATCACCTCTTCGAAGGTGTGCCCGAGGAAGGTCTCGGGGGTGACGAAGAGTCGCGACGGGTCACCGGCCCGGTAGCCCAGGAAGTTGCCCGAGGCGCCGACGTGGAACAGCAGGTCGGGCGAGGCCGAGAGCAGCGCGTCGGCGCGGGCATCCTGGCGCTCCATCTCTTCGATGCGCACGCGCGAGACTTCGTCGATGGCCTCGGCGTCGGGCACCACGATCGCCAGCCCGAGCAGCCCCACCGCGCGGTCCGCCACCATCCGCGGCCGGGCGACGACGCGCAGCCAGCACCACGCCCCCGAACCCTGCTGGCAGCGCACGACGTACCGCACCACTTCGCCCCGATGGAGCGTCTGCTCCATCTCCGAGAAGGCCGTCGACACGCTGTTGGCGTCGAGGCGCTTCATCCACCCGTGGCCCATCGCCTCGGCCATGGGCTGACCGGTCAGCTCGGTCCAGTACCGGGAGAGCTTCAGCACAGAGAGGGAGAGATCGGCCTCGAAGGCGATGGCCGGAAGTCCATCAACGTGTTCGCCGAAGCTCGACGGGTCCGCCACGACCGGACAGTTAGCACCCTTTTCCACGCCGCCGCCCATTACCGGGGCCGGAACACCAGCGACGTCCCGTTCGGCGCCACCCAGACCGACTCCAGGAACTGCGTGGCCCCCTTGTCTCCGGCGTCAAAACGCGTGGCCAGCCGGAGCCCGCCGAGGTGCAACACCACCGCGAGCCCGAGCATGATCGGCAGCGCGCCTGCGCGACGCAACGCGGTCAACACCCAGGCCGTCGCGACCCCGAGCAATGCCACCAGCAGCGCCCCCGACGCGGGGTTCGGGACGAAGGCCGCCAGCCACGAGACGGGGAAGAAGCCGTCGCTCAACACCGGCACCGCCAGCCCCCACACCGAGGTCGAGATGGTGTCGGGCACGTAGTTGACGAAGCCCACCACCCCGGTCGCGAGCACCGACGAGGCCGCGAGCCCCGCCACCAGGCCCGCCTGCCACGGCGCCGACGTCTTGAGCCGCTCGAAGAGCATCGCCACTGGCAGCAGGAGGAACGGCACCATGCCCGTCAGGTGCCGCGGGCCCACCGTCCACCCCCATGAGTCGTAGGAGAACGACGAGGTGAAGTACGAGTGCGCCACCAGCAGCACGAGGAAGAAGACGAAGAGCGGCCGGTCCTTGCGGCGCACGTCCTTCAACCCGAACACCGCCGCCGCGAGGAACGGCGAGAGCGCGAAGAGGCCGCGCAGCGGCGAGAAATACGACAGCCCCAGCGCCTTGAAGTCGGGCGCCTTGATGCCCAGGAAGCCGCCCTGGTGCCAGTGCATGTAGCCCGCGTCGTTGAGGAACTTGTAGCCGCTGGTGAAGGGGCTCCCGAAGGTGACCGCGTGGTACCAGCACAACGCAGCCAGCAGCGGCGCGGCGCCCAGCACCACCAGGCCCGAGGCCTGCGCGAGGGGACCCCACTTCTTCCAGCGCGCCGCCACGGTGTACGCGGCCACGCAGATCACCCCGAGCGCCGCGGTGTACTCGCAGACCACCGCTGCGCCCGCCGCCAGCCCGGCCAGCGCGTAGCCGCGCACCCGCCACTCGCCACGCTCGACCTTCCACGCGCAGTAGACAGAAGAGAAGAGCAACACCGCCGTCAGCTGGTGGCTCATGAAGGCCTCCGCGTAGCTGAAGGCCATCGTGCCCAGCGCGTAGACCACGGTGAAGACGTCGGCCGTCGCGGGCGGGACGTAGGCTGCGAGGAAGCGGCGCAGCAGCACCAGCAGCAGCAGCGCGGGGAGAATGGTGATGAAGAGCCGGCTCCAGAAGACCTGCGCCAGCTCGGTCACCGGGCCCATCGTCTTCGTCAGCACCCAGTACACCGGCGCCCCGAGGAACGAGAGCAGCGGCGCCTTCGAAGGGTAGTACCAGCGCGCCACCACGCCCTGCCGCGGCGCATCGGGCCCGACACAGGGGAAGAGCTTGTCCCCGGCGCCCTCGTTCACCACCGCCACGCACGACAGGTCGCCCACCATGCCCTGCTGCTGGAGCACGCCGTTGATGTGCAGCGTCCCGAAGTCGACCAGCGAGCGCGACTGCCACAGCCGGCACAGCTCGTTGGGCGAGCGCAGGCCCGGGTGGTAGGGAAACGAAAGCAGGTAGAGCGCCGCGACGAGCGCGTAGCCGACCTTCGGTGAGAGCCAGCGCTCCATGGTTTCGGCGCGCGTCTAGCACTACTGTCCGCGCGCCCCAAAGTGTCCATGACCCACGTCGAAGAAGAGCGGCTCCTCGCATTCACGCTGGGTCAACTCGAGAGCGACGTGGCTCGCGAGGTGGAGTCGCACCTCGCGGCGTGCCCGGCGTGCAAGCTGCGCCAGGAGTCGATCTCTTCCGTCGCCTTCTCGAAGACCGCCGCGGGCAGCTCGAAGGACGGCGTCCCCACCCGCGCCGAGGGCGAGCTGGCCACCCACGCCGGCGGGTTCGTCCTCCAGCGCGGCGCCACCCTCGGGCGCTACGTGCTGCTCGAGAAGCTCGGGGCCGGCGGCATGGGCGAGGTGTTCGCCGCGTACGATCCCCAGCTCGATCGCAAGGTGGCCCTCAAGCTCCTCCGCGGTGGCGCCCTCTCGGCCGAGGAGGGCAAGGCCCGGCTCAAGCGCGAGGCCCAGGCCATGGCCCGCCTGCAACACCCCAACGTCATCGCGGTGCATGACGTGGGCGACTTCGGCGACCGCGTCTTCATCGCCATGGAATACGTCGAGGGCGAGACCCTCGCCGACTGGCTCCGGGGCCAACGCGCGTGGGACGAGGTGGTGCGCATCTTCCTGCAGGCGGGCTCGGGCCTCGCCGCCGCCCACCGCGCGGGCCTCGTGCACCGCGACTTCAAGCCCGACAACGTGCTGCTCGGCGCCGACGCCCGGCCCCGGGTGGTCGACTTCGGCCTCGCGCGCCAGTCCACCTCCAGCCCTTCGCCGCAGTCGGCCGAGCGGGCGCTCAACGAAGCGATGTCTGACTCGTCGCTCGCCGTGCCGTTGACCCGCGACGGCGCGGTGATGGGCACCCCGGGGTACATGGCCCCCGAGCAGATCGCCGGGCTCGTCACCGACGCCCGCTCCGATCAATTCAGCTTCTGCGTCGCGCTGTGGGAAGGCCTCTTCGGGCGACGGCCCTTCTCGGGCTCGACGCTCAGGCAGCACGCCCAGGAAATCGAAGCCGGCCGGTTCGGCCCCCTTCCCTCCGACACCCGCGTGCCGGACTGGGTGGTGACCGTGGTGCGGCGCGGGCTGGCCGCCAACCCGGCCGATCGCTGGCCCGACATCGACTCGCTGCTCAAGGCGCTGCGCCCGCGGGCTCGCCGCAACCCCGCCGCACGCTCTTCGTGACCGGCCTCGTCCTCTTCTCCCTGTTCGGCATCGGCTACGGCGTGTGGACCCGCCAGCGCCTGCTCGTCTGCGGCGGCTCCGAGCGGCGGCTCAGCGGGGTGTGGGACGCGGCCCGCAAGGCGAAGCTCCGCGCCGGGTTCACCGCCACCGGCCTCTCCTACGCCGGCGAGGCGTGGGCCAACTCCGAGCGCGCGATCGACGCCTGGGCCGCCGAGTGGGTGGTGACCGTGCGTGACGTCTGCGAGGCCGAGAAGCTGCGCAAGACCGACTCCGCCGAGATGAGCGAGCTCAAGAACGCCTGCCTCGACGAGCGGCTGCAACGCCTCGAGGCCCTGGTCGCGCTCTTCGACGCGCCCGATCACGACGTGGTGAACAACGCCCCCACCGCCGCCCGCGAACTCGAGCGCGCGATGAGCTGCACCGTCAGCAGTGGCCTGCGGCGCCCCGTCGCCGTCGACGCGAAGGAGAAGGCAGCCGAGCACGGCCTGCGCGACAAGCTGGTCGAGGCGCGCGCCCTCTTCGCTGCCGGCAAGTACGCCGCGGGCGCCGAGAAGCTCAAGCAGGGCCTCGACCCCGCCGCGCCCCCGGTCACCCAGGCCGAGGCCTACCTGTGGCTCGCGCGCCTGGAGATCAAACGCGGCGAGCCGCGCCTCGGGCACCTCGCGAACCTCACCGCCGCCGAGCAGGCCCTCAAGTCGGGTGAAGGCGGCCTGGTGGCCCGCGCGCTCTCGCGGCTCTACGCCAGCGAGGGCTACGACGAGGGCGACATCGACGCCGATGCCTGGAACCGCCTCGGCGGCCGCGGCACGGGTGCCCGGCGACTGGGAAGTGCAGGTCGAGCTCGGGCAGAACGACGGCTTCGTCGATATCCGCCGCAAGCGCTTCAAGGCCGCCCTCGCCGACTTCGAACGCGTGCTCTCGCTGCAGCAGGAGCACCTCGGCAGCGAACACCCCGAGGTCGCCTCGACGCTCAATAACCTCGGCGTGGTGTTGACCTACCTCGATCGCCCTGACGAGGCAGTCGCCCGGTACGACGAGAGCCTCCGGCTCCACGAGAAGCTCGAAGGCGCCGAGCACCCCAACGTCGCTACCGCCTCGCACAACCTCGCCGTCGCGCTCCGCCGCATGGGTCGGTCACTCGAGGCCCGCGCCGCCTTCGAACGCGCCGTGGCGGTGCGTCGCAAGGCCCTGGGCTTCAACCACCCCGACTCCCTGCGCAGCGCGCAAGCGCTGGTGAAGTTGCTCATCAACATGGGCGAGCTCGAGCCGGCGCGGGCGTTGCTCGATGAGGTGAAAGAGACGCGCACGCTCATGAGCGGCGCCGAAGCCCCCGAAATGCTGGCGGTGCTCGAGCTGGAGGTCGACCTCTACCTCGAGGGCGGCTACTGGCGCGAAGCGCTGGAGACGGCGACGCGGCACCTGGCGCTCGCGAAGACCCGGGGGCCGGCGGGGCTCCGCGACGCCTCTCTGGCGATGCTCGAGCAGACCCTCGCGTGGACCCAGCTCGGCGCGTGGGGCGACGCGCGCAAGGCCATCGCCGAGGTGCAACGACGGCTCTCGACCGGAGACACCACCGTGGACGAGGCCCTGCTCTCGGAATGCCTCGGCCGCCTCGAGCTGGCGCAGGGCCACGCCGCGCTCGCCGTCGCCCCGCTCGAACACGCCATGGCGCTGCGCGAGAAGGCCGGTCCGCTCAGCGCCGCGAAGACCGGGCTCCTGCTGGTCCAGGCCCTCCTCGAGGAGGGCACGCCCGAAGACGCCATCGCGATCGCCGCGAGCACCGAGACGAAGTTCGCCGAGGCCCAGAACGAAACGCTGCTGCTCGAAGCCCAGGTGCTCAAGGCCCAGGCCACCCTGCTCGCCCGGCCGAACGAACGCGACCCCGCCCTCGAGGTGCTCTCGGCGCTCCTGCCCCGCCTCACCGAGCCGAAGCGGGCCCGGCTGCTGGAGTGGACGAAGAAGCAGGGCGCCGTCCTCGACGCCGGCGTGCCGGAGCCTTGATTCAGAGGAACTCGTAGCGCGCGCCGAGCAGCACCCGGTCGTTCCGGCCGAAGTAACCGAAGGGGCTCCACGGGGTCCCCTCGTAGAACTCGGCCGCGAGGAACACCTTGAGCCCCTCCACCGACTGCCACGTGACCCGCGGGGCGATCGAGAAGCTGCGCTGCACCGGCTCGAACGAGGCGCGCAACGAGAACTCGAAGCGCTTGTCCCACACCGAGACGCCGAGGAAGCCGATGAAGAGGTGGAAGAAGGCGGTGTGCGGCGCGCCCGCTGCCGTCGCCGGCTCGAGGATCACCAGCTGCTGCGTCGCCCCGATGTCGGGGATGGCCATGCCGAGGTAGCTCACCGAGTACAGCACCGGCGAGTCCGACGCCTGGCTGAAGCTGGCGACCCAGGTGACCGAGGCCTTGTCGGTCGGCGCGAAGTCGGCGTCGAAGAAGGTCTGCCGCGGCGAGTAGGTGAGATCGACGTCGAGCTGGCCCGGCCCGAGCAGCGCCGAGCCCTCGAGAGAGAAGAGGTGCTGGCGGCCGTAGAAGCCGCGGGAGAGCGTCTCGCCGGCCTGGAAGCGGTTGAGCACAGAAACCGCGGCGGCCTGGTCGACGGTGCGGCCCGCGGCCTGCGAGGCGAGCACCCGGGCCAGCTCCGGGTCGAGCCGCACGCGCGGGAGCTTCTCGTTCATCCACACCCAGCTCGCCCCCAGCTTCACCCGGCCCTGGCTGGCCACCCGCAGCGCGACGTCACCGGCGAAGGGCACCGGCCGCTGCGTCTCGAGCACCCGGTCCTGCAAGTTGTCTTCGATCGACGGGTCGATGCGCCGGTTGTCGAGGGCCACCCCGAACGCGGGCTGGAGGAGCCCCTCGTCCTGCCCGAAGACGAAGTACCGGTGCGGCTGAAAGAAAGGCACGTAGGCCGCCAGCCACGAGAGCTTGCCGACCTCGCCCTGCGCACGAATCGCGAACACCGGCAGCAGCGCGTCTTCCAGTTCACCCGCGCTCTCGCGCAGGTCCCGCGGGTTGAGCGCGTCGGCCGGCGCCAGCGCCGCGTTGGCCCCGAGGGGAATGCGTTGGTTGCCGACGCGCACGTCCACCTTCGACGTGTAGAAGTCGAGGAAGGCGTCCCCGAGCATCGGCTCGAAGAAGCCCTTGGCGCGGTCGCCGTCGCGCTGCATCGCGCCGCGCACCTGCGCCCGTCCCTCGAGCACCAGCCGAATGCGGTCGCTCAGCTTGACGTCGACGCCCAGCACCGCGCGCAGCCGGCCTTCCCACACGTTCTCGGCCATCGCCGCGCCACGCTGCGAATCGAAGCGCGTGTCGACCGAGGTGTACGCCGAGGTCCAGCCGTATACCCGCACCGTCGGTGCCACCGGTTCGGTCTTGAAGACCTCGAAGGCGGGCGCGGTCACGGCCCCCGCGTCGGGGCCTTCGCCGGCGTCCACCGCCTCGAAGGACTCGATCTGCATCGAGGGCGCAGGCTCGAAGGCCTCGATGGCCATGCCGCCGCCATCTTCGCCCTGCGCGAACGCAGACCCGGACAGCCCCAGCAGCAGCGCGACGAGCCCCCGCACGACTCAGCCGCGCTCGAGCGCGCGGTCGGTGAAGGCGTCGTCGCCGAGCGTCGACTCGTCGAGCTTGAGCACCGTCATCTCGGTCTTGCTGTGGGTCTGCAGGTTCTCCATCACCGACTCGGCCGCCAGCACGCGGTCCTTGAACTGCTTGAGCCGCACGGTGCGGTAGCGCTTGAGGGGCTTGCCGTTCTTGTCGGCGTACTCGACCTTCATCGGCACGTAGGTCTGCTTGTCGACGAACATCTTCACCAGGCCGTACTGGCTCGCCTCGTCACCCTTGCCCTCGAGCACGAAGCAGTCGCGCCCCTCGACCTTGTCGTCGGGCAGGCGCCTGGTCTCCTCGTCGCGCGCGCCGTTGGAGGCGATGTCGGCGTAGGAGAAGTCGGTGTCCATGAAGG
>JBBRUE010000258.1:0-8444 GCA_038248085.1 Myxococcales bacterium
GCGGCATGCTGGAGCGCCCGGAGGCGTTGCCCGACATCCTCCACGCGCTGCGCGAGACCATCGCCGGCTCGTTCTCCATCAAGGTGCGCGCGGGCTACGCCGACCCGGGGCAGATCTTCTCGCTCCTGCCGTTGTTCGAGGCGGTCGGCGTCGACTTCCTCGTGCTGCACGCGCGCACCGTAGTGCAGCGCTACGACGGCGAGGCAGACCACGGCATCACCACGCGCGTCGTGAAGTCGACGCGGCTGCCGGTGATCGCGAACGGCGATATCTGCACCGCGGAAGGGGGAGAACGCGTGCTGCGCGAGACGGGCGCCGCCGGGCTGATGCTCGGACGTGGGGCGATGCGCGACCCGCTGCTGTTCGACCGACTGCGCGGGCGTGCGCCGGCCATTCCGTCGGCGGCCGACCTGTTGCGCGCGCACCAGCGCTACCTGCGCGGGCTCGCGGAGCGCTACGGCGCGTTGTTCTGCGGCGACGCGCAGGTGCTGGCGAAGCTCAAGAGCACCGTGGCCGTGATGGGCCTGCCCGAAGACAGCCGTCCGTTCAGGAACCTGCGCAAGGCGAAGACCGTCGAAGCGTTCTGCGAGGCGGTGGAGCGGCTGACGGCGTGAGGCCCGATTCACCTGAACCCCGCGACGCTCAGAAACGAAGCCGCTCCCCCAGCATCGGCGCCTTGACGTTCGTGCAGACCCCGCGCTTGCGGAGCAGGTCGGCGAGCACCAGCTGCGGCCCCGGTTCCCCGTGCACCAGGGTGATGCTGTGCAGCGACCCCTTGCGCGCGACCTCGGCGGCGAAGTCCAGCAGGCCCTTTTGATCGGCGTGGGCGGAGAACCCGTTGAGCACCACCACCTCGGCGGCGAGCTCGCGCATCAGCCCGAAAATGCGCACCTCCTTGCGGCCCTCGACCAAGCGACGCCCGAGCGTGTGCTGGGCCTGGAAGCCGACGATCAACACGGTGTTCTTCGCGTCGCCGATGGCGCCCTGGAGGTGGTGCAGCACCCGGCCTCCTTCGCACATGCCGCTCGCCGAGATGATGATCGCCGGCCCGGACTCCACGTCGATGGCCTTCGAGTCCTCCACGTCCGAGACGTACGTCAGGCCGTCGAACTCGAAGGGCGAGTCGGCGCTGTTCAACATGCGCGCGCTCTCGGCGTCGTAGCACTCGGGGTGCAGCTTGAAGACGTCGGTGATCTTCACCGCGAGCGGAGAGTCGACGTAGACCGGGATCTTCGGCAGCCGCCCCTGCACCTGGAGCGACTTGAGCGCGAACACCACCTCCTGCGCGCGCTCGAGGGCGAACGAGGGAATGATCAACTTCCCCCCTCGCGCGAAGGTGCGCTTCACCACGGCCCCCAGCGCGTCGGTCATCTGCTCGATGGGGTCATGGAGCCGATCGCCGTAGGTGCTCTCCATCATCAGGTGGCTGACGCCCTCGGGGATCTCCGGGTCGCGCAAGATGGGCAGGTGGTGCCGCCCCAGGTCACCGGTGAAGCACAGCCGCGTGCGCGTACCCTCGTCTTCGAGGTCGAGCACCACCAGCGCGCTGCCCAACACGTGACCCGCGTCGAGGAAGGTGAGGGTGACCCCCGGCGCCACGGTGACCGCGCGGTGGTAGGCCGTGGGCACCATCAGCCCCAGCAGGCCCTCGACGTCGGCCCGGTCGTAGAGCGGTTCGACCGGTTGCAGGTCGGGCACGCCCCGGTCGATCAACTTCTGGATGTGCTTCGCGTCGGCCGCCTGGATGAACGCCGCGTCGGTCAACATCGGCGCGCACAGGTCGATCGTCGCCGGGGTCGCGTGCACCGGACCGCGGTAGCCGTTCTTGAAGAGCACCGGCAGCACGCCTGAATGGTCGATGTGCGCGTGGGACAGCACCACCGCGTCGAGCTTCGAGACGTCGAGCGGCAGGGTGCGGTTGCGCTGCGTGGCCTCGCTCCGGTGCCCCTGGAAGAGCCCACAGTCGAGCAGCACCGTCGCGCGCGAGGTGCGCAGCAGGTGTTTGGAACCAGTGACGGTCTGTGCCGCGCCCAGGAACTCGATTTCGATCACGATCGGCCTCCGCCTCTGGGAACAGCAAGCGCAACGCCAGCGTCGTCCCCAGCAAACACGGCTGCTTCCTGAGGGCGCGGGGCGCAAGATTGGCGTCGCGGCCGCGGGCAGCGCTACCTGCCGTGCTAGACGCCCGCCATGCACATCGAGCTGATTCTGGTCGGCCTCTTCGTCGTGGCCACCGGCGTGGCGATGTTGGCCCGCCGACTCAAGACGCCGTACACGGTGGCGCTGGTGCTGGCGGGCTTGATGCTCGGCACGGCGACCGACTTCGAGCCGCTCCACCTCACCAAGGAGCTCGTCTACGCGGTCTTTCTCCCCGGGCTGCTCTTCGAGGCGGCCTTCGCGCTGGAGTTCAAGAAGTTCTGGGCCAACAAGTTCGCCATCAGCGCGCTGGCGCTGCCCGGCGTCATCGCGGCCATCGGGCTGACCACCGCCATCCTGGTGCCGGTGGCCAACGGGCTGCACTTCGTCGAGAGGTTCACCCTGGCCGACGGGCTGATCTTCGCGGCGGTGATCGCGGCCACGGACCCCATCGCGGTGGTGGCGCTCTTCAAGTCGCTCGGCGCGCCGAAGCGGCTGGCGGTGTTGGTGGAAGGCGAGAGCCTGCTCAACGACGGCACCGCGGTGGTGCTCTTCACCATCGTGCTGGGCGTGGCCACCGGGGGCGAGCTCTCGGTGCCCGGGGCGGTGCTGGAGTTCATCAAGGTGGTGGGCATGGGCGTCGTCATCGGGGGCACCGTCGGCTACGCGGTGTCGTTGGTGATCAATCAGGTCGATGATCCGATGATCGAGATCACCCTCACCACCATCGCCGCCTACGGCAGCTTCGTCGCGGCAGAGTACTTCCACTTCTCAGGGGTGATCGCCACGGTGGTCGCGGGCATGCTCTGCGGCAACTACGCGGCGCGGGTGGGTATGAGCCCTTCCACGCGCGTGGCGGTGGGCGCGTTCTGGGAATACCTGGCTTTTGCCCTCAACTCGCTCGTCTTTCTCCTCATCGGCTTCGAGGTGCGGGTCAACGCGCTGGTCGCGGCCTGGAAGCCCATCGTCTTCGCCTACCTCGCGGTGACCGTCGGCCGCGCGGTCGTGGTGGCGGTGGTCGGCGCGCTCCTCTCGCGGACGAAGGAGAAGCTGTCGTGGCGGTGGCTGTCGGTGCTCACCTGGGGCGGCTTGCGAGGCAGCCTCTCGATGGTGCTGGTGCTCGGGCTCCCGCTGTCGCTGCCGCACCGCGACCTCATCGTGACCATGACCTTCGGGGTGGTCATCCTCTCCATCTTGATTCAGGGCCTGACGATGGGGCCGCTGCTGCGGGTCCTCAAGATGGTGGGCGTGCGCCCCGCCGAGGGCGAGTACGACCGGCTCAAGGGGCAGTCGCGAGGGGCGGCCGCCGCGCTGGCGGAGGTCGATCGCATGGAGCGCGAAGGGGCGGTGACCGCGACGGTGGCCGAGAGCCTCCGCGCCCAGTTCCATGAACGCCAGGTGTCCGCCCGCACCGGCATCGACGAGCTCCACCTCAAGACCGAAGACCTCGCGGAGGCCGAGCGCCGGAGCGCCCTGCGCCGCGCCCTCATCGCCGAGAAGGACGCCATCATGAGCGAGCGACAGGCGGGGCGTCTGAGCGCCGACAGCCACGATGCGCTGATGGCCGACATCGACGCGCGCCTGGTCGACGTACAGCTCGAGCACGAGTGAGCTGGGGCTGATCGGCGCCCGTCAGGTCAACCGCGCGAGCCCCGCGGAGGCGAAGCTCAGCACCAGGAAGAAGCCGCACATGTCCGTCACCGTGGTGAGGATGGGGCCCGACGCGAGCGCGGGGTCTTGCTTGAGGCCCTTGAGCGCGAGGGGAATGAGCCCGCCCAGCACCACCGCGAGCAGGGTGTTGAGCATGAGCGCGCTCCCCACCACGAGGCCCAGGAAGAGGTTCCCCTTCCACAGCGCGGCCACGGTGCCGAGGAGCACCCCCAGCACCAGCCCGTTGACCAGCCCGATGGCGCCCTCTTTCACGATCACCCGGAACACCTCGTGCGGGCGCACCAGCCCCAGCGAGAGCTCCCGAATGCTCACCGCCACCGCCTGGTTGCCCGAGCAGCCGCTCATGTCCGAGATGATGGGCAGGAAGACGGCCAGCGCGATCACCGAGGCCAGGGTCTCCTGGTAGGCGACGATCACGCTCGCCGCGGCGAGGTTGAGCACGATGTTGATGGAGAGCCACGACAGGCGACCCCGCGCGCGCGTGTGCAGGGGCATGGTCCGCAGCTCCTCGTGCCCTGAGAGGCCGCTCATCGAGAGGAAGGCGCCCGTCTCCCGCTCGCCGATCGCCTCCTCGACCGCCGAGCGGCGCACCACGCCCAGCAGCACGCCCCGCTCGTCGGTGATGGGCACGCCGACGAAGGGGTGCTCTGCGAAGAAGGCCTTGAGGCGAGAGAGCGCCGAGAGCACCGGGAGGTGCAGGGGCGCCTGGAGCATGATCGCCTCGACGCTGGTGTGGGGGCGGGCCAGCAGCAGGTCCCGCAGCCGCAGCACGCCCACCAACTGGCCCCGCTCCCCGGCGATGTACACGTACTGGATCTCGTAGTCCGAGTACTGCTCGGCGTGCTCCCTCAGGTCCTTGAGCACGTCGTCCACGTTGGCGGCGACCGGGAACGAGAGGAACTCGGTGATCATCAGGCCGCCGGCGACATCGGCCGGGTACTGCAACAGGCGGCGGGCGTCCCGGGCTTCCTCCGGGGCCATCTGCTCGAGGATGGCGTCCGCGTCCTCGCGGCCCAGCTCGCCGAGGAGGTCGGCCTGCTCGTTGGAGGGCATCTCGTCCACGATGGCCGCGGCCTCGCTGGCGGGCAGGTCCTCCAGCAGCTCGACGGCCTGGGCCTCGCCCAACTGCTCGAGGAGGTCCGCTGACTCGTGCGGTCCCACCAGGCGCAGGAGCGCCGACTGGGTCTCTTCTTCCAGGCGAGAGAGCGCGCGGGCCCGCTCGTCGCGGGGGAGCCCGTCGAGAAACGACAGCACGGGTGCCGCGTCGCCCCGGGACACGAGTTGCGCGAGGAGATCCCACGGTTGTTGGGTGTGCGGTATGCCTCACCGTACCCGCACGAAGATCAGCCCGCGCGCCCGCCGCCGGGGTAGGGCTTCTGCCATGGCCCACGTCTCGCACCGACTGAAGAGCGCATTCGAGGGGGCCCTCGCCGGAGGCGGCGACCCCGCCACCTCGCCCCTCTACGTCTTCGGCCCCTTCCTGCGGCTGCTGGTCGTGGGCGGTGGCGGCGCAGTCGCCTTCGGAACTCCCATCTGGATGGTGGTCGCCACGGTCGTGGTCGTCAGCCTCATGTACCGCCACGTGATGTCGTGGATCACCGATGGCAGCGGAGGCAGCGGCCTCTGCGAGGAGGAGTTCGGAGGCTGGGCGGTCAAGGTCAACGCGAGCATCACGGCCATCGAGTACACGCTCACCTTCCTCGTCAGCCTCGCAGCGCTGGTGACGTTCGTCGCCGACCGCGTGGGTGGGTTGGGCCGTTGGGAGCGCACCACGCCCACCACCAGGGTCAACCGCGGGCCCCGGCTCGCGGCCCGGGTGTTCGGTCCGGCGACGGCGGCCGTGCTCGCGCTGCTCTGGGTCCTGGTGTTCGCGGTGCTCCTGGGCCGGGGCTTCCACCTCCCTTCGTTCTCGTTCGAGGCGTTCGCCCCGGCCCACCTCCACACCACGCTGGGCGGGTACGTTCGCCTGCTCGCGCTGATGACGGGCATCGAGGTGTTCGCCAACCTGGTAGCGGCCTACGAGGGCCCCCCGGCGCAGCGGGCCCGCAAGGCCTTCGGCAGCCTGCTCATCGTGATGGTGACGACGTTGGTCACCATGGTCATCGTCGGCCCGGCCATCTACGCCCTCGCCGACCCCGCCCGCGAAGACGTCTCGGTGTTCACCCAGACCATGGACCTGCTGTTGCCCGCGCCCCTCGCGTGGGTCGGCACGGTGGTGGGCATCGTGGTGCTCCTCTCAGCGGCCGCGGCCAGCGCGCAGGGCCTGCAGAACCTGTCGCTGGGGCTCCGCCATCGCCACTACGTGCCGGCGAACTTCGGGCAGCGCAACCGCTTCGACGTCGCCGATCGCCCGGTGGTCCTGCAGGTGCTGGTGGTGGCGGGCTGCTTCATCGCCTTCGGCACGAGTGAAGAGACGTACCTCTCGCTGTACGCCGCCGGCGTGTTCGTGCTCCTGGGCCTGACGGGCTGGGCCTCGGTCAAGCGCCTGGTGCGGGAGTGGCGCGCGCACCGGGCAAACCTGGCGGAGGTCGCGGCCACCACGGCCGCGGCTGTGGTGACGTCCGGCGCGGCCGTGCTGATCTTCGTCGAGCGCTTCACCGATGGGGCCTGGACGTATTGCCTGCTGGTGCCCGCCCTGTACTTCGTCTTCACCTTCTATCGGACCAGGCTGGGCGGCCCCACCGCGGTGGAGGATCGGCTCGGCCGGTTGCTGGCCGAGAAGAAGTCTTTCGTCGCGGCACAGGCGCCGGGCTGGCCGCAGCAGGTCCTCGCGGTCATCGATGGCACCCAGTCGGCCGAGGCGGCGCTGGTGGCGGGGGCGCACCTCGCTGACGTATTCGGCGCCCCGTTGGCGGTCTGCCTCGCCAGCTCCGCGTCGGCGCAGTCGATGACGGCGTACCGCGCGGTGATCGCCCGGGTGTTCGCGTCCCCAAGCGAGCTGAGCGATGAGGCTGGCGTGCCGGAGGTCGCTCGGAGGACCGAGGCCGATCTCCTGGTGACCACGCGAGGGTACCGCGAGCTCCGCGTGCTCAGCCGGTCCCTCGGTGTCCCGCTGCTCATCGTCGACGCGACGGACGGGCCCGAGGCGCGGTACCCCACGCCGGCGAGGGTGCTGGTGGGGCTGGACGGATCGTCGGAGGCGGAGGCGGTGATCCCCTACGTGACGCGCCTGCTCGCGGCTGGGGCCCGGGTTCAGCTGCTCGCCGTGCCCGACGGTGACCTGGTGGCCGCGACGCTCCAGGCGTACGTCGAACGCGTCGCCGTCGGCCTCAAGAGCCACGGCGAGGTCGAGGTGATCGTCGGCGGCTCCGGGCCCGCGCGAACCCTCGTCGAGAAAGCCCGGGAGGCCTCGGCCGATCTGGTGGTGGTCGCCACGCACGGGAGCGGCGGTGCCGGGCGGGCCGCGGCGGTACCGTTGGGGAGCGTGCCCGAGCGACTGCTCACCGAGCTCCGGTGCTCCCTGCTGATCATCCCGGTGAAGAGCGCCTCGCAGCAGATGCTCGTCCCCATCCCCATCCCCGCATCGAGCTGAGCGGTTTCCCGCGCCTCCACACGCCGCTCGACGCGGCTCGCGGTGTCATGTCTGTTTGGCAGACAGATGACGTTTCGCTTTCGTTATTCTCAATATCAGCCCCACCTGCGACTGTGCCTTCAGGAGGAAACACCCATGAATGCCATCGCCCGGAAGCGCCCCCAGAAAGTCCGCCAGACCCCGGTCGCCCTCGCCGTCGTCGCCGCAGCGGAGGCGCGCCGCCCGGTGGTGCTCATTCGCCGAGATCAGAGCGCCCATCGGCACGCCAGCACCTGGGCGGTGGCGCTGGCCGAGGCGCTCCACACCGACCTCGTGGTGGTGCGGCTCGGCAGCGAGCGGGTGCTGAACGCGCGGGCCCGCTGGCAACGGCGCTTCGGGTCGAGGACGGCGGCGCCGGCGCTCCTCTCGGTGCCCGAGGGCCGTGGCACCACCCACCTGGCGAACGCCATTGCTCCGCTCAACCCGTGCGTCGTGGTGGTGGGTCAGGCGGGCCGGTGGCCGGGAGACTCCGCGGGCCAGCTGGCGTCAGAGTGCGGCGTGCCGTGCCTGGTGGCGCGCGCCCCACGAGGCCAGCGGGGTGTGGTGGTGGCCACCAGCCTGGAGGACGAGCGCGCGCCGGTGGTGAGGGAGGCCTCGGCGTGGGCGCGGGTGCTCGGCCGGCCGTTGACCGTGCTGCACAACCAGGAAGTGTCGATGGGGGGAGCGGGTCGCACTGGCCGCGAGGAGGACCAGCTCGAAGCGCTCGCTGAGTCGCTGGGCGCCCGCGCGGTGCTGACGCGGTCTCTCGACCCCGTCGCCGGAATCCTCGACGTCGCCCGCACCGATGACGCCGACTTGATCGTGGTGGGGGCCTCCCTTTCGCGCTCTGACGGGGCGCGCCGGGTCGCGCCCCGCATCAGTGCGCTGGCCAAGCGCAGCGTGATGATCGTCCCGCTCACTGCGTTCAGGAGGTTCTCATGACGCGCTCCGCCCGTCGGATGACGATGCTCCGCGCGCGGGTCCTCCTGGCGCTCCCTGCAGAAGGGCTGCCCACGGCGGCGCTCCTGCGTGCCCTGGCCCTCACGCGCGTGCTCCAGGCCGAGCTCCACGTGCTGCGGGTGTTGCC
>JBBRUE010000259.1:0-8420 GCA_038248085.1 Myxococcales bacterium
CGGCCGGAGACGTCGGTGACCGCCTCGCGGGACGTGAAGTCGGGCAGGAAGATCAGGTCGATGGCCGCGGCGTCAGACAGGCGATCGGCCGTGCCCCGGTCGAAGAGGCCCTTGCGCACGGCGACGTCGCGGAGGTGGCCCGGGCTGAGGCCGCGCCCGTCGTCCCTGACCCGCAGCACGAGGCGTTCGCCCTCGCGCCGGGCCTGGAGCAGCAGGTTTCCCTTCGGGCTCTTGCCGTGTTCGACGCGGTCTTCCCGGGTCTCGAGGCCGTGATCGACGGCGTTGCGCACGAGGTGCAGGAGCGGATCGCGCAGCGCCTCGAGCACCGAGCGATCGACGCGCTCGTCTTCGCCCTCGATGGTGACCTCGACGTCCTTGCCCAATTCGCGGGCCAGTTCGCGGAGCATGCGGGGGTACGGCTCGAAGAGCACGGCGAGGGGCACCATGCGCAGCGCGGTGATCTCCACCGAGAGCACGGTGAGATCCTTGAGTTCCTCGGTGTGGAGCAGCGTGGAGCGCCGGTTGACCTCTGAGGCGAGCTCCTTGGCGCGGCCCAGGCGAGAGGCGAGTTCCTGCGCAGCGGACCCGAGGAGATCCTCCGCGAGGCGGTGGAGCGCGACGAGTTCGCGCGAGAGCTGGCGCCGCCGGGCATCGACGGTCTCGCGCTGGCGGGCCCTTTGCTGGAGGTTGGTGGTGGCGCTGGTGAGCACCTCGAGGCTCTGCTGGGTGATGCGGATCGAGGTGTCGGCGCGGCCCTCGATGGCGCGGGCGACGGTGGTCGGCGCGCTCGCGGGCACCGAGACCGCGCTGAGCTCGGAGACTGGTTGCGCCGGGAGTTCGACGGACGGGGCCACGGCGTTCTCGGACTGGAGGGCCTGCTGGAGCCACGCGAGGAGCCTTTGGACGTCGGGGGGATCGCCGACGACCGCGCCGGCCAGCACCCCGACGGCGTCTGACACCACCAGCAGCGCGTCGACGGAGCCGGCGGACAGCGCATAGCCACGCGACTGCCCGGCCCGCACCAGCTCTTCCATCTCGTGGACCAGCGAGTTGATCTCGGCGAAGCCCATCATGCGGGCCTCGCCCTTGAGGCCGTGGAGTTCACGCAGGGTCTGCTTGCCCGCCTCGACGTCGGCGCCGGCCTCGAGGCTCATCAGGGCGCGATTGACGCGCGCCAGGCGCTCGGTGACGAGCTCGCGGAACTGCACCAGCAGGCGTTCGCGCCCCGAGGCCATCGTCAGCGCGCTCCCTCGTCACCCATGAAGCGGCGTACGACACCCGGGAGCGAGCTGGAGAGCCCGAGGAGTTGCTGGTTCACGCTGGCCAGCCGCTGGGTGGTGGCGAGTTCGGCCTGGGTGCCGCCGAGGATCTCCGCCATCGCCTCGGCCAGCTGATCGGTGCCGCTCTGCTGCTGCTGGGTGGACAGGGAGATGGCGTGCACCTGGGTGGCGGTGTCCTGCGCGAGCCGGGCGACCTGGCCCAGCGCCGCGGTGACCTCGTCGGCGAGGCCGGTGCCATGCTCGGTGAGTACGCTGCCCCGCTCGGTGGCCTCGGCCGTGCGCACGGTGGCGTCGCGGATCTCGGCGATCAGCTCCTCGACCTCTGCGGTGGACTCGAGGACGTTCTCGGCGAGCCGCCGCATCTCGGCGCCCACCAGCGAGAAGCCGCGCCCGACGTCGCCAGCCCGGGTGCCCTCGAGCTCGGCGGACAGCGCGAGCAGATCGCTGCGATCGGCGACGGTGTTGATCAGCTCGACGATACGGCCGATCTGCTGCACCCGCCGCTGCAGACGATCGACGGCGCCGGCGATGCTGCGGTTGTCCTGCTTCATGCGGTCGACCGCGGCCTGGAACGCGGCGGCGTCCTGCTGGCCCTGCTGGGCGGCCTCGAGGGTGCCGCGGGCGAGATCCTGCACCGAGCTCGCGTTTCCGGCGATCTGCCGGGCGCTGCGGGCGAGTTCCTCGGTGGTGGCGGAGGTCTGGTTGAGGGCGGCGGCCTGCTCCGCGGCGGTGGCCTCCGAGCGAGAGGAGGTGCGCTGCAGGGAGTCGGTGGCGGTGCGCAGGTGCAGCCCCGCGTCGAGCACCTTGTCGACCAGGCCTGAGAGCCGCTCGTGGAGCTGCGCGAAGACGCCGGTGACGCGCCAAACCTCGCCGTCCGCGGCGATGACCCGGGGGGTCTCGAGCTGGCCGGCGGAGACGCGGCGGGCCTGGGCGGCGAGGCGTTGCATCGGCTCGGCGATGGCGCGGCCGGCGGCCGAGGCGGCGATCACCGCGAAGGCGACCGAGAGGCTGCCCAGCAGCAGCAGCCGCAGCGCGAGGGACTGGAAGAGGGCGTCGGCGGCGGCCTGGCGGGCTTCCGGGGGGAGCGCCGCCAGCTCGCCCGCGGCGCCGTCGATGGCCACTCGCGCGACGTCGGCGAGGATCAGCACGGGCACGACGGTGAGCAAGACGGTGAAGCCGACGGTCCGGCTGCGCACGGTCCACGCCACGCCCGGCGCCGCGCTGATCACTTCGTGCGGTGGCAGCCCGTCGGAGAGCCGATCGGCGGCCTCGTGCGCGCGGGTGGTGAGGAGCAACGAGACGAGGACCGTAGACAGCGGGCCGAAGAGCACGCCGAGGAAGACGAGGCGCCAGGCCGCCACCCACGGCGCGTCGGCCACCGCGACCATGCCCAGGCCCAACAGCGTGGCGCCGCCCAACCAGCCGGCCAGCGAGATCACCGACATGCGCCCGGGAATGCGGCGGAGCTCGGCGAGGGCAGCGAGACGGTGCGCGGGGGTGAGGGGAAGCCGGCCCGAGACCAGGCCGCGGAAGGTCGGGAGTCGCGACAGGCCCAGGCCGCTGAGCGTGAGCTGCAGCGCGAAGGTGAGTCCCACGGTCATGAGCAGGAAGACCTGGAGCGCGCTGGCCCCGAAGGACTCGACCGACGCGGCGTAGGGGGCGGCGACGGCGACGACCAGCGTGTTGCCGACCACGGTGGGCATGAGCAACCACCACGTCCGGTTGCGCAGCCAGACCTCGAGCGTCACGAGCGTACCTCGAAACGATCGACCGTCTTCTCGAGATCGCCGGCCAGCGAGATGAGTTGATCGTGCGCGTCGAGCATCTCCTGCGCGGCGGCGCCCGAGGCCTGGGTGCTGCGGAGGATCTCGGCCATCGCGCCGACGAGCTGGTCGGTGCCCACCTGCTGCTGCGAGGTGGCGAAGCTGATGGTCTGCATCGCGTCGGACGACTGGTTGGCGTACTCGACGATGCGCGAGAGCCCGTGACCGACCTTCTGCGCGAGGGCAGCGCCGGCGTCGGTGGCCTTCACCCCGGCCTCGGTGGCCATCACCGCGGCGTTGGTCGCGTCGCGGATCTCCTCGATGAGCCGGCCGATCTCGCGGGTCGACTGCATCACCGACTCGGCGAGGCGGCGCATCTCGGCGGCCACCAGCGAGAAGCCGCGTCCCACCTCGCCGGCCTTGTTCCCCTCGAGCTCGGCGTTGAGGGCGAGGAGGTCGGACTTGTCGGCGATGCCGTTGATGAACTCGATGATGCGGCCCACCTGCTGCACGCGCTTGTTGAGGCGCACCACGCTGTCGGCGATGGCCTGGTTGCCCTCGCGCACCTGCACCATCGCGGCGAGGAACCCGTCGGCGCTGTCACGGCCGGAACGGGCGGCGCCGAGCGTCTGTCGAGCGAGCTCCGAGACCTCCCGGGCATTGCCGGCGATGGCCCGCGCGCTACCTGCGAGCTCGGAGGTGGTGGAGCTGGTGGCGTCGAGGGCGGCGTGGGCGCCCGCGGGGGCCCGCCCGGCGGCGAGGGAGCCAGTGGCGCCGGTGAGGCCGCGGGCGGCCTGGCCGAGACGGCCGAGGAGTTCCACCAGCTGGGCCTCCATGCCGGCGATGGCCCCGGCGGCGGCGAAGGTCTCGTACTCACCGGGGATGAAGCGCGGCTCTCCGTGCTCTCCACGAGCCAGTCGCTCGGTCTCGGCGGCGAGCTCCTGGAGCGGCGTGCCGAGAATGGACCCCGACAGCTGCGCACAGAGGGAGACAACGATGACCACCAGCAGCACGAGGCCGACCGTCGACGCAAGCCCGGCGACCCGTTGCTGGTCGGCGATGACCTGCATCGCGGCTCCGTCGGGCGCGGCGACCAGCGCCGCGAGCAGCGTATGGAGGCGGGAGAGCACGAGGTCAGCCAGCAGCAGCAACGGCGTCAGCACCGCCACCACCGCGAAGATCATCAGCCGGCGGCGCAACACGAAGGCTACCGGGACCCCGGCGTAGAGCTCGGTCGCCGGGAGCCCCGCGGCGACGAGCTCGCGCAGCACCTGGCGCGAACGCGGCACGCTCACCAGCAGGGCGAGGGTGGCGGTCAGGGGCGCGATCACCACGCCGATCAGGCAGACGCGGAGCACGATCTCCAGCCGGACGACCGACGCCAGCGACCACACAAACCCGGTCAGCACTGCCCCGAGCGCGAGCAAGACGGAGGTGAGCCAGAACGAGACGTCGGGCTGGCGGATCACCTCGTTCGCCGCGACCAGCAGGTGGTGTCGGGTGGGGGGGAGCGCGCCCTCGCCGAGCTGCCGGAGCGTCACCAGTCTCCGCTGCTCGATGCCGTCGCCGATGGCGTTCGCGCCAATGGCGATGATTCCCAGGACCACGCCCAGGGACAGCCGCGTGCCCGCCGGGATCTCGGTCGCGACCCACGCGTAGGCGAAGGCGAGGAAGATGCCGAGGGCCACGGCCACGGTGCTCATGTTGGTGAGCCAGCGGTGGCGACCCTTGAGAACCCCGGTCCCGGGGGCGCTCACGAGACGGCCTCCGGCACGCGGGCCAGGACCTCGAGCGAGACGATCGGCCAGAGCGCCCCGCCCGCCTCCACGAAGCCGGTGAGCGCCCCGCCCCACGCGCGCGCGAGCACGCCGGGGACTGGCAGCAAGGGCAGCCGCTCGGCGTGCACCTCGACGCTGTCGACCACCAGCCCGCCGCCCGCTGCGCGCAGCAGCTTGGCGTCGGCGGGCCGCACGGCGCCCGGGGTGAACCCGGCGCCGGCGTAGGGGGCAGAGGCGTGGGGGAGTTCGATGCCGCTGACCTCCCGCGCGCGGACGGCGAGGCGATCGGCGCCCACGCGGCACAGGACGAGTCCCTCGACGAGCTCAGGTCCCCCGGTCGTCACGTGGCGATTCACCCGGCGCTGGCGAGGAAGTCGATGAAGGTCTGGGTGTCGATGACCGCCACCTCTCCGGCCGCGGCGCGGGCCGGGCCTCGGAGGTGTGCGTGCACCCCGGAGTCACCGAGGCGCTCGAACGTGCCCTCGAGCGTGGAGACGCCGAGCACCCGGGTCGCCGTCAGCGCGACGACGCCGCGAGGCGTGCGGACCAGCACGGCCCGCTTGCAGATCTCGTCGACGGACTGGCCGGTGAGGCGCGCGAGGTCGACGACGGGCAGCACCTCGCCCCGGTGCGCGAAGACGCCCAGCAGGTGGGCGGGAGCGCCGGGTACCCGGGTGAGGGTCGGCACGTTGACGACCTCCGACGCGGTGTCCGACGGGACGGCGTAGAGGCTCGACCCACAGGCAAAGACCAGATGTCCATGTGCGTCGGCCACGGGGCCGGTTCAAGCACACAAGCCGCGCGCTCCCAAGGTGAAGCTCACGCCACGAGGCGGCCGGTGAGCCTCCCCCCACCTGTAGTGTACTGCCGTGATGGCGTTGCCTGCTGCGGCGGCGGCCGCTATGTGCGCCCGGGTGTACGCCCTCTTTTGCGAGCTCCAGCGATACGTCGGCTTCAGCGAGATCGATGAGCGTGCGCTGAGGGCCCTTCACCCGCGGCTCCAGGGCGAGTTCCCCGCGGTGTCGGAGGTCTTCTACGCACGAGCGCTGGAGCACGAGGACGCGCGCGCGACGCTGGTCCGGGGCGAGAAGCACGTCGGGCAGCTGAAGGGCACGCTGGTTCGGTGGATGCACGAGCTCCTCCAGGGCCCGTGGGACGAGCGCTACGTCGAGCGGCGCGCGCGCATCGGCCGGGTGCACGTGGAGATCGCCCTGCCCCAGCACTACATGGTGTCGGCGATGAACGTGGCGCGCGTCGAGTTGCGCCGACGCAGCTCGCTGCTCTTCGACGCAGGGGCCGCGGAGGGCGCCGCGACCCGCGACGCGCTCGAGCGCATCTGCGATCTCGATCTCGCGCTGATGCTGCACTCGTACCGGGCCGACCTCGAGGCAGGCCAGGCGCGCGCCGAGCGGCTGGCGACCTTCGGGCAACTGGTGGGGAGCATCGGCCACGAGCTGCGCAACCCGCTGGGGGTGATCGAGACGTCGCTCTATGTGCTCAAGAGCCGGCCGCAGGTCGACGAACGATCGACCAAGCACCTCGATCGCATCTCGCAGCAGGTGACGCTGGCCAACGACATCATCACCCAGCTGCTGAACCTCATTCGCGAGCAGCCGCTGGCCCGGGCGCACATCGACTTCTCGGCGTTGATGACCGAGGTGCTCACGGGCCTCTCGCCGAACATCGCCCTGCACATGCCCCCCCTGGTGATGGTCGACGGCGACACGACGCAGCTGCGGCAGGTGCTGGTCAACCTCACGCAGAACGCCGTCTACTTCGCCGGCCCCGAGGGGCGGGTCGAAGCCGCGCTGACGGTCGAGAGTGCGGGCGTGGTGCTCACGCTCGACGACAGCGGTCCGGGCATCGACCCCTCGATCCGCAATCGGCTCTTCGAACCGCTCGTCACCACCCGGCCGGGCGGCATCGGCCTGGGGCTGGCGCTGGTCAAGCGCATCGTGGAGCGACATGGAGGCACCATCTCCGCCAGCCGCAGCCCGCTGGGCGGCGCGCGCTTCACGATTCACCTTCCCTTCGCTGGAGGCTCGCCGTGAACCAACGCAGGTACCTGGTCATCGACGACAACACCGAGTTCGCCGAAAACGTGGCGGAGATCCTCACCGATACCGGGGCCGACGTGTGCCTGGCGGTGGGTGGCGCGTCCGGCCAGGAGCAGGTCACACACCAGCGCTTCGACGTGGTGGTGACCGACATGAAGATGCCGGGAATGTCGGGCGCCGAGCTGCTGCGCCTGGTCCGCGACGCCGACCCGGGGGTCCCGGTGGTGCTGCTCTCGGCCTACGCGCAGGACGCGCAGCTCGACGAGGCTCGGCGCTTCGGGTTGCTGGCCTTTCTCAACAAGCCGACCGGCACGGGGCGGCTCCTCGAGTTGCTGGCGAACGCGCGGCGCGACGCCGCGGTGGTGCTGGTGGAAGACGACCGGGTCTTCGCGGAAAACCTCACCGAGGTGCTCTCGACGCAGGGCTTCACGGTCTGCGCGGCGAACACCCTCTCGGAGCTCGAGCGGATTGAGGTCAAGCCGCTCGCGGCGCTGGTCGACCTGCGGATCGCCGGGGGCGCCGACGGGGCGGCCCTGGAGCGCGTGCGCGCCCTCTTCCCCGGGACGCCGATCATCGTGGTGACCGCGCTGCCCGGTCTGGTCGGTGACGCGACGATGGAGGTCTTCTTGAAGCCCTTCGACACCGAGAAGCTCGTGGCCCGGCTCCAGTCGCTCGCCGCCCGGAAAGAAGACGCGTCATGACCGCGCACCTGTTGATCGTCGAAGACAACGCTGACTTCGTGGCCAACCTGACGGAGATTCTCCAGGAGCTCGGTCACGAGGTGCGCTCGGCCGGGAGCTGCGCCAAGGCGATGGAAGTGGGGCGTGACTGGGTGCAGGTAGCGCTGGTCGACCTGCGGCTCCCCGACGGCGACGGCACGCGGCTGGCCGAGCAGCTCAAGGACCAGAACCCCGACTGCGAAGTGGTGCTGCTGACCGGTCACGCTTCGGTGGAGTCGGCGGCCGCGGCGGTGCGGGCAGGCGTGTGGGACTACCTGGTCAAGCCGTGCGCCACCCCGGACCTCCTGACGGCCTTGAGCAAGGCGCTGCGGCACGTGCAGGCGCAGATCGAGAAGCGCGAGATGAGCCGCCGGGCGCAGCGGGCCGAGAAGCTGGCCGCGGTTGGCACGTTGACCGCGGGCCTGTCACACGAGATCCGCAACCCGCTCAACGCGGCGGCGCTCCAGTTGACGGTGCTCGAGCGGCGCTTGCGGAAAATCGACGTCTCGCTCCAGGCGCCGCTGCTCGAGCCGCTGACGCTGGTGCGCGACGAGATCCGTCGGCTGGAGCACATTCTCCAGGACTTCCTGCAGTTCGCGCGGCCGGCGCCGGTCACCATGCGCCACGTGTCGCTGGCGGACCTGCTGTCGAAGGTGGTGGCGTTGCTCAAGAGCGACGCCGAGCGTCGGCAGATCGCCATCGAGTGCGTGTGCAGCGACAAGCTGGAGGCCTCGGGTGACGCCGACCAGCTGCGCCAGGTGTTCATGAACCTGACGCTCAACGCGCTCGACGCCGCGGGCCCGGGCGGCACGGTGCGGGTCTC
>JBBRUE010000260.1:0-8407 GCA_038248085.1 Myxococcales bacterium
CTCACTCGACCAGCGAGATCTCCGCGACCCGCGAGAGGCCGCCGGGGAAGCGCAGGGTGACGCGCCGAATCGGCACGCCCGCGTCGAGCGGAATCACCGAGTAGGCCAGACCTCCGGCCGACGGCGCCTCGACGCCCCCGTCCCGGCGACCCGGGCGCGACGGCCGCCCGCTGGTCGGCGAGAGCGCCTCGAACATCGACACCGGAAGGAGGTGCTGCACGGGCGCGACCAGGCCCCCGTCCGCCTGGGTCAACAGCACGGCCAGGAACGGCACGCCGGTCTCCACGCCGCGCAGCACGATGGCCGACAGGGGCACAGGCACCGGGAGCTCGAGGGTCACGCCCTCGCGCAAGTCGACCTCCACCACCGAGAGATCGCCGTCGGTGAGCGGGCACGGCGTCGCCACGTCGGGGCACGGCAACCCGCGGCTCACCGGCGCGCGCCTTCCGCTCACCGCCAGGTGCTCACCCGCGCGGAGGTTGGACGGCCAGGTGGCGCCTCCCCCCCCGAACAACGAGCCATCACCCGCGGAGGGCTCGTAGATGCGCGCGACGAGCGTCACCGTGCCGCTGAAGTCTTCGAGGCGAACGGCGTCGAGCACCATCGGCTCGACCGTCGCGTCCCCTCCGTCGAGGGAGACGAACCGATCGTCGACCTGCCACAAGAGCCCGCCGTCATCGGTGAGCACCTGCGCGCGGTGGTCGAGCAGCGCCCCGGCGTCGAGCCAGCCCGCGGGGAGCGCCGGCTCGTAGTCCAGCACGCCGCCGTCGAAGCGCGGCCTGGCCCGCCAGTCCCTCAAGGCCGGGGCCTGGGTCTCGCTGAAGATGTTCAGGTCCGACCACGCAGCGCTCCCCGAGGGGAAGTCGGCGTCGACCCGGAAACAGTACGGACCGAAGCTGGTGAGGTTCTGGGCCTGGGCGCGAAAGACCTCGAAGCCATAGCGGCCCTCGGCGTCGGCGGTGGTCTGCTTGAGCACCGGCGCGCCCTCGGCGTCGCAGGACCCGAAGTCACCCTGCTGCGACTGGCGCAGCAACCGGACCACCTGCCCTTCCACCGGCGACCCCGAGACGACCGTGCCCTTCACCGGGAAGATGTCGTCGGGGTTGAAACACCCAGAACCAATTACAACCAATACACCGACCAGTGCGTGTCTCATCAGTACACCACCTTCACGCCGAGCGTCGGCAGGATGATCGGCGCGCCCAACTGCGTCTTCGTCGGGTTCATCGCGTCGTCATAGGCATACGTAAAGCCATACACCTCGGGCCTCACGAGGATATTGAAGACATCCAGGTAGATCTCCACGTTGAAGGTATTGAACGCGATGGTCTTCGACGCGCGGAAGTCGAGGCGCGCGAAGGCCGGCAGGCGATCGACCTGGTTGAGCGGCACGAGGCTCCACAGCTGGCGGCCGGTGGCCGCGTCGCTGACCAGGCGCGAGGTGCGTGAGCTGAACTCGCCGGACTCCGGGCGCCCGGTGTTGAGGTGGAACGAGGCGCTCACCTTGAAGCCCTTGGGCAGCTGGTAGCCGAGCACCAGGTTGAGCGAGTGCGCCTGGTCGAAGGCGAAGGGCACCATCGCCGTGGCGTCGGTCACCTCCGATTGGTCGGCGTTGTAGATGGCGAACTTCCGCATGCGCTCGCTGCGCATCAACGTGTACGAGAGCCAACCGAAGAGGCGGCCCTGCTGCGGGAGGCGCACCATCAACTCCAGGCCGTACGCGCGGCCCCAGCGGTTGCCGGAGAAGCGATCGTCGAGCGAGGACACCCCGGTGACGAACTCCGCGAGGCTGCGTTCACGCGCCTGGAAGATGTGGTTGTAGAAGACGTCGCCCGAGACCTCGAGGTCGAACCACGGCAGCTTGCCCACCGCGCCGAGATCGAACTGGCCGACCTCCTGGAGCCCCGACTTGAGGGCCGCGGCGTCGGTCACCGGCAGCGAGATGAGCAGCATCGGCGCCTGGTGCGCGAGGCCCGCGCTGGCCCGCAGGGTCACCGGCTCGAAGGGCTTGAAGCGCACCTCGAGGCGCGGGTCGACCGACGGCAGGGTGAAGCTCGGCGGCAGGTGCCAGGTGTCGACGCGCACGCCGGCCACCACCGTCCACTGCTTCGAGAAGAACGCCGCCTCGAGGAAGGTGCCGGTGAAGACGCCCATCACCCGCGGCTGGCGCAGCAGGTCGCCGCCCGCACCGACCCCAGTGGTGGTCTCGACGTCGGACACCTGGCGCTCGAAGTCAAAGCCGGCCTTGAGCTGCACGTGCTCGCCCAGCTCGAGGCGGTAGGTGGCGCGGCCAGTCCAGATGAAGCGGTTGAGGAGAAACGAGCCGACGCGCGCGCCGTTCTGCTCACCGTAGAGGCCAAAGGTCTCCCAGCCGATCCAGCTCCCGACCTCGAGGGTGCCGGGCCCGACGGGGTACTGGGCGCGCAGGTCGATGCGGTGAAAGCGCGAGGTGAGGAACACCGAGGGGCTCTTGGGGTCAGTCTGGCGCACCCCGACCACGTCGCTCGAGCCGAAAGCGAGGAGCCGGAGGGTGCCCTTGCCCAGCTTCTGTTCCACGCGGGCCTGGTAGTCGTACGACTCGAACACCGGGGTGACGCCGGGGCCGAAGGTGCCCGCGGCCGAGAGCGCGCCGAGCAGCCACGCCGCGTAGTTGACGTGCCCGCCGAGCGTGACGTTGGTGCCGGTCTTCTCGAAGGGCACCTCGACGAAGGCGCCGGTCTGCAGCAGGTCGGGGGAGATCGAGAAGTGCACCCGGTCGTCGCGCGCCTTGGCCACCTGCGCGCTGATCACCCCGCCAGAGATGCGCCCGAAGCGCGTGGGGGCGTTCGACGGGTAGAAGTCGACGCTCTCGATGAAGTCGGGGTGCACCACCGAGCTGCCCGCCATCAGGTGGTAGAGCTGGGGAATGCGCACGCCGTCGAGGTAGAAGCCGGTCGCCGCCGGCAATGAGCCGCGCACCACCGGGTAGCTCAGCCCCGACGCGGGGGTGACGACGCCGGGGAGCAGCATGATGACGCGCAGGGGTTCGCCGTTGGTGCCCGCGACCTCGTGCAGCTCGGCGCCCGAGAGCGTGATGCGCGAGAGCTCGGCGCGGTCGACCTGCCCGCGCACCACCGTCTCGTAGGGGCGCGAGAAGGTGCGGCCGAGGCGGTAGATCACCTCGACCCGCTGGCCGACGGTGAGGTTCTCCTTGAACACGCGCTTCACGTGACCCGACGCGGTGACCAGCACGCGGATCGGCCCGGGCGGGACCTCGAGCGAGAAGCGGCCCTGGGCGTCGGTCTCCGCGGTGACGATGCCGCCGTCGTCGAGGCCGAGCTGCGCGAGGGGGATCACCTCGCGGGTGCCCTTGGTCAACACCTGCCCCGAGATGCGCCCGGTGGTGAGGCTGATCACCCCCGCGTCTTCGGGCGCGGCCGGCGACTCGAAGCGGTAGCGGTACGCGAGCACCACGTTGACCGGCACGCCGTCCTGGGTGGCGGGCTCGAAGACGAGGCCGTGGGCAGCGAAGAGGGCCGAGTCGGTGAACGCCTGCCCCGGCGACGACTGGAGCTGGACGTCGGTGACCGCGCCGTTGACGTCGATGGTGAGCAGCAGCTCGACGTCACCGCCGGCACCCGCGTCGGCCTCGATGGGCCAGACCGCGGGAGAGAGGTGCACCAGCGTGGGGGGAAGCACGAGACCGGCGTCGGCCTCCACGCCCGCGTCTTGCGCGACGGCGAGGGTGCTGAGCAACACGGCGACCGACAGGCACAGCCGGAGACTTCTCACGTCGCGAGCGTGTAGCACCGGGCGCGGCGGTTCCGATGCGCCCGATGCGAGAACTCGACTACGTGGGGGCGGGTGAAGAAGCCCCAACCGATCTCCCTCGAGAAGCTCGTGGCCCGGCTCACCCAGTACAAGGCCGCCTATTACAACGACAGCCCGCTGGTCTCCGACGCGGCCTACGACGGGCTGGAAGACCAGCTGCGCGCGCTCGACCCGAAGCACCCCTTCTTCGCCGCCGTCGGCGCGCCCGTCGCCGCGGTGACCCAGTGGGAGAAGGCGAAGCACGCGATGCCGATGGGCTCGCTCAACAAGGCCGTCACGGAAGAGGAGTTCCGCAAGTGGGCGGCGCGCTGTGACGCGCTGGCGGTCGCGCAGAAGCGCGAGCCCATCTCGGGCAACCTGCTGGTCACCGAGAAGCTCGACGGGCTCTCGCTCGCGGTCACCTACGAGCGCGGTGAGCTCAAGCACGCCATCACCCGCGGCGATGGGGAAGTCGGCGAGCGCATCACCCCCAACGCCGCGCGCATGAAGGGCGTGCCGAAGAAGCTCAAGGAGAAGGTGTCCCTCACCGTGCGCGGGGAGATCATCCTCAAGCTCAGCGACCTCGAGCGCGCGTTCCCCGGCGCCTCGAACCCGCGCAACCAGGCCGCGGGCACCAGCAAGCGCTTCGATGGGTCCGGCTGCGAGCACCTGACGGTGCTCTTCTACGACCTCGACGGCGAGTCGCACGCGACCGAGACGGCGAAGTTCGAGCGGCTCAAGGCGCTGGCCTTCGAGACCCCGTTCGCCGCGGCGGTCGACCTCGAGGGGGCCATCGCCGTTCACCAGGGCTACGCGAAGAAGAAGCGCGCCGCGCTCGACTACGAGATCGACGGGCTGGTGATGCGGGCCAACGACGTGAAGACGCACCTGTTGCTCGGTGACGTGAACAACCGGCCGCGCGGCGCGGTGGCCTTCAAGTTCGCATCGCAGGCCCGGGTGACGAAGGTGGTCGACCTCATCTGGGACACCGGCTCGTCGGGCCGCGTCTCGCCCATCGCGGTGGTGGCGCCGGTGGTGATCGCCGGCGCGACCGTGCAGCGCGCGTCGCTCGCCAACGCTGCGCGGGTGGCCGAGCTGGGCATCGGCATCGGGGACGAGGTGCTCGTCTCGCGGCGCAACGACGTCATCCCCTACGTGGAAGAGGTGGTGGCGAAGCACGGCCCCACCCTGAAGGCGCCGACGAAGTGCGCGGTGTGCGGCTCGAAGCTGGTGAAGCAGGGCGAGTACCTGCACTGCCGCAACGACGCGTGCCGCGCGCTGGTCGAGGGGCGCATTCAGAACTGGGTCGACGCCCAGGACGTGCACGAGTGGGGCGCGGCGCTCATCGCGCAGCTCGTCGAGGCGAAGCTGGTGAAGGAGCCGGCGGATCTCTACCGCCTGAAGCCCGAGCAGATCGCCGCGCTCGAAGGCCGCGGGCTGATCATCGCCACCAAGGTCTTGAAGAACCTGAAGGCCCAGCTGCCGCTGTCGCTCCCGAAGTTCCTCGAGTCGCTGGGCATCGAGAACTTCGGAGCGCAGACGGCGAAGGCGCTGGTCGCCGCGGGCTTCGACACGCTGGCCCGGGTGCGCGCGGCGACGCAGGAGGAGCTCTCGGTGCTGCCCGGCGTCGGGCCTGCGAAGGGCGCGGCGGTGGTGGAGGGCCTGAGGAAGCGCGCGAAGGAGATCGAGCGGCTGCTCAAGGTGGGCGTGGTACCGGTGGCGAAGAAGAAGGTGACCGGGCCGCTCGAGGGCCTGACGTTCTGCTTCACCGGTGCGCTGAGCAAGCCGCGAAAACAATACGAGCAGCTCGTCGAGGCGCGCGGCGGCACCTTGCTCGGCGGGGTGACGAAGGATCTCAACTACCTGGTGATGGCGGACCCGAGCTCCGGCTCGAGCAAGGCGGCGAAGGCCGCGAAGCTGGGCACGAAGTGCATCGACGAGGAGACCTTCGTCGAGCTCGCGGGCTGACGATTCCCAGCCCCAGCCGGCGTTGGTGCGGCCGGTCGGGTCAGCCACGTATCGGGCGGGCGCTCTTGTTCCAGGTGTGGCAGCTTGGGCGACATGAACCGACTCCTCGCGAGCTGCTCCGTGGTGCTGTTGGCTGCCTGTAACGCCGGAGATCCCGGCACCGACGCGGGGGTGAAGACGTCGGCGCTCGATCCCGCGCCCGCGTACAACACGCCCGGCGCCTACCGCTGCCCGAACTGCCCCGACATCGCGGGCGCGACCTTCGAGCAGAACCTGGGCGGGGTCACCCGCACCGACCTCACCGGCCTGGTCACCGGCGCGGTGGGCAACGGCCAGTTCTACGTGCGCGGCCGCAACGGCGAGGAGATCATCGGCACGCTGCCCACGCTGGCCGACGGCAGCTTCAGCAGCGCCACCCCGCTCTTCTGCGGTGAGCAGTTGATCAAGTGCGTGTGGAACAACGCCTCCGGCAGCTACGTGCTGGTGCAGAAGTTCATCACCACCGACTGCGTCGACGCCGACGTGCGCGTGACCCTGAGCTGGGACGACAAGGCCCGCGACCTCGAGCTGCACCTCGTCAAGCCGGGCGGGCGCATCAACACCAACACCGACTGCACCTGGACCACCTGCATCGGCACCGGGCCTGACTGGGGCGTGGCCGGCGACGCGTCGGACGACCCGAAGAAGGACGTGGACAACACCGGCTCGTTCGGGCCGGAGAACATCTTCCTCGCCAAGCCGGAGACCGGCGTCTTCCACGTGATGGTCGAGCACTGGGCCGCCGGGGAACCGATGAACGACGCGCGGCTGATCATCAACATCAAGGGCAAGCCCGCGACCGTGCTCGACCGCAAGAACCTGGTGACGCAGCACGTGTGGCGCGCCGCGACCATCGCCTGGCCCGCGGGCACCGTGACGAAGGTCGACACCGACTTCGACTGCTCGGCGAGCTGGTCGAGCGGCTGCACGGCCCAGCTGCCCTGACGCGTCACGAGGTAAGTCGCCGGCGCACAGCGGAGCCAGGAGCCGAACCGAGTACGGTGGGCCGGTGCGACGGCTCCTCCTGGCGACCTCCGCGGTGCTGATCAGCTGTTCCGGCCGGCCCGCGGGTTCGGGCTCGTTGCGCGTGGTGGTGACGCTCGAGCCCGGGCTCCACAGCCTGTGCGCGCAGGTCGTCGCGCGCGGCACCACCGAGCGCGCCTCCGAGTCGGTGAAGTTGAGCGGCCACGCGTCCTTCACCATCGGCGTGCTGCAGGCCGGCGAGCCGGAAGACGTCGAGGTGCAGGCGCTCGGCTTCGCCGACGAAGGGTGCACCACGCTCACCTCGCCTCCCGAGCGCTCGGAGCCGCTGCGCACGAAGTACGGCGCGCCCACGCCCGCGGTCGCCTTGACGCTCCGCCTCGACCCCACCGCGAGCACCGATGGCGGAACCGGGGACGGCGGCGTCGATGCGGACGGCGATGGGTCGCCCGCTGGTGTCGACTGCGATGACGGCAACGCGGCCATTCACCCCGGGGCGACCGAGTCGTGCACCAACGGCGTCGACGACGACTGCGACCAGGCGACCGACTGCGCCGCCGCCTCCTGCGCGGGCCAGGCCTGTCACGCCGGCGCGGGCAACGTGTGCGCCGCGTCGCGCTGCACCGAGACCGCGTGCAACGACGCGCAAGATAACGACGGCGATGGAATGACCGACTGCGCCGACTCCGACTGCGCCGGCCAGGCGTGCGGCGTCGGTGGCCTCTGCACCGGCCTGAGGTGTCTTTCGACGTCGGAGACGGGGCTGTGCTTCGACGGCGTCGACAACGACAACGACGGGCTCACCGACTGCGATGACGCCGACTGCCCGACAGGGGCGATGTGCAGCGACTCCAACGCGTGCACCCAGGGCGACCAATGCAGCGGCCCCGACGCAGGCTGCGGCAGCGGTGCGCCGAAGAGCTGCACCCTGGCCCCGGCCGTCCAGTGCTTCGTCACCGGGGGCGTGTGCCTGCCCGACGCGGGGGGCGCGTGCAGCTACGCGGTTGACGTCGGCGGTGCCTGCAACGACGGCCTCGCGTGCACCGACGACCTCTGCGCGGCCGACGGCGGGTGCGTGGGCACGCCGAAGTCGTGCGCACCCGGCGCCTGTCACGCCCCGACGGGCGGGTGCAGCGAAGCGATGGGCGGGCTGTGCGTCTACCCGCCGCTCGCGGCCGGCACCGGCACCTGCAGCGACGGAGACCACTGCACCCTGGGGGATCGCTGCGATGGTGACGGAGGCTGCGCCGGCGTCCGGAGTTCCTGCCCGCCGCCCAACGAGTGCCTCACCACCGCGGCGAGCTGCGAGGTCGACGGGGGGTGCCTCTTCACCGCGCGCACGGGCGCCTGCGACGGCGGCACCTGTACCGCCGGCGCGTGCATCCCCGCGGTGCCGGTCTTCCCCTACGTGCCGAGCAACTTCACCGAAGCGCAGCTGCCGCCGACCGCGGGCGCGGTGACCATCAACTGCGGCGTGGTGTTGAACACCAGCGCGGCCGACGGCGGCTTCGGCTGGCTCACCTGCGGCAACGGCGTACCCCAGCCGGCGTCACGGCTCGTCACCAACGGAGGCAACGAGGCGGTGCTGCTCTTCTTCGACAGCCTCACCTTGAACAGCACCTTCACCGCC